>NZ_JBSYHW010000241.1:0-999 GCF_056108345.1 Cyanobium sp. NIVA-CYA 375
GGGAAGAAGGAGAATCGGGCGCATCGGCGGCCTGCATCGCCGCCCACACGCGGGGGTGGACGGCGGCGGCATTGTCGGACAGGAACTGCATGGTGGAACGGCCCTAGCGCCGCGCGCGTTGTTGGCAAGAAGGAGAAACGGCTTGGTGATCGAAGGGCTCGAAATCACCCGTCACGACAATGGCGCGAACGGCGAATACCACGCGAGAGTGCCAGGCAGCGACAAGGTCGCGCGGCTGACCTGGAAAGCGCGCGGCGCTGACGTGCGCGTTGCCGACCACACGCTGGTCCCGCGCGAGCTCGAGGGGCGGGGGATTGCCGCCGCCCTGGTCGAGGCGCTGATCGCCGATGCCCGCGCGCAGGGTTTCCGGATCGTGCCGCAATGCTCCTACGTGGCCGCAAAATTCGCCCGCAATCCCGACTGGACAGACTTGCGCGCCTAGCCCCGGTTCAGTTCGCTGAAGTCGGCTTCGGCGATGCTGGCGAGCACAGCCGTGCGCACTTCGCGGGCCCGCTCCACCGGCACCCCCGGAATTTCGAATGTCCCGCCTGCCAGCCCGAAGTGGAGCGTGCCGTAGCCGTGCCACCGGCCAAGCGGTCCCTGCCGGAAGTCGACCGATTGCAGCTTGATGCGCGGGGCGATGTCGAGCCGGGGCGCAAGCCAGCCGCGCCGCGACAGGATCTGCCGCGCATCGAGGGCATGGAGCGTATTGCGCCAGGCGATCCAGTCTCCGATCGCCAGCGCCGCGCCGATCACCAGCGGGATCGCTGCGAACGGATAGAGCCCTGCTCCCAGGAGTGCCGCTGCCGGAACCAGCCCGACCAACCCTGCCAGCAGCAGCGAGTCGAACCGGTAGGCGGTGCATGCCCGGTGCCACTCGGCGTCCGGTGCGGGCGGGCTGAACCCCGCCGCTGCCGCAACCGGCCAGATCTCGTCCAGCTTGCCGAACGGAGCGACCACGTGGTTGGCCGAACCCGCATCCTGGGCCAGACTGACGAA
>NZ_JBSYHW010000242.1:0-994 GCF_056108345.1 Cyanobium sp. NIVA-CYA 375
CACTGAGACCCGCCGAGCGAACCCAATGCTGACAGCCCCGCCAAGAGCTATCGGGACAGACTTTTAGGCGGCCCTGGCAACCCCCCCTTCATGGTGGCGGCCTGGCGGCAGATGTGCTCCAGAAAGTCCAACAAGTCCAAGCGCGATTGCCAGCCCAATCGAAAGGCCTCCACCCCTAGGTTGACACCAGGCCATGACCATCATTCAGGGTGTCCCCTCGCCTGCCCCGCCTGTCCCGACCGCGACCCGTTGCGTCAATGTTCAGGAGGCCAAGACCCATCTTTCGGCCCTGCTGGCCAGGGTCGCCGCCGGCGAGCGCATCGTGCTGTCTCGCCATGGCAAACCCATCGCCCAGCTGGTGCCCCTGGATCCCAGCCCGCGCCGGCAGCTCGGCTTCCTGCAGGGAAGGGTGGATGAGGCGTTCTTCGATCCCCTGCCCAACGACGAACTGGAGCGCTGGGGCGGATGAAACTGCTGCTCGACACCCCCGTGTTGCTCTGGGCCCTGCTGGAACCCCAGAAGCTCTCCCCTGAGTTGCGCAACGTCGTGGGCCTTCACCCAGTTCGAAGGGGTGGTGACCCCGGAGCGACCTTGAACACCCTTCCACTCAGGGACCTCTCAGTATTTGCTCAGTTTGCCGAGAGCGCTTGCGCTCAATAGGATTTCCAACCGCTTCGGTGCATGAAGCCCAAGGATTCCCCCCTGGAAGGCGGGTTGACGTTTCTGGTGATTGTTAAATTTGCCCTCATTGCACTAGGAATTAGGGATTAATTCCTATGGGGAGCCGACGGCGGCCAGTCACCCCCACCACGCCTTTTTGTTCCTGTTGTCGTTTTTGGTTGCCGTGTCTGACTTCTTTGTGATCGACCAGCCTGAAGACCAGGAATTTTCTGCCTCGGGGCTGGCCGGCGAGACCACTCAGCGGCTTAATAGCGCCCTGACGGCGGTGTGGGCCGAGCTGGCCAGCCTGGCTTCGTGGAACTGCTGGTGGAGG
>NZ_JBSYHW010000243.1:0-983 GCF_056108345.1 Cyanobium sp. NIVA-CYA 375
TAGACCCCTTGGCGCCGTAAGGCGTTTTTTTGTAGATGACTGCAGGCTTGGAATTCCTCTTTTTTCGAGGTGCCCTTCATCCCCTCATGGACCAACCTCCCGTCTCTGACATTTGGCGTTCTCACTATGGGGAATCCTGTCTCTTCAAAAACTGGGGTCTTGTGTATGCAATCGGCAACCAGTAGGCATGCATCTGAAATTGCAATACTTTCACCATTTGAGAATCGCTGAGAGCGAAGATGAGATTGAAGAAGAGAAGACATAGCGTCATGACACTCATCTTCTCTGCGGATCAAGTGGTCAATCCCAGAGAGTATCTCGGCGATCTTTTTCTGCTCGGGGAGTGGGGGAAGCAGAATCTCTATGCCTTCAAGAAACCTCCTGGATACATGTGGAACTCCTGTGCCTTCAGCGGAGTTTCTAATTGCTTTTCGCTTGCTTGCAAGGAAGTGATATAGGTAACTTGGTTCTAGATCCCCTGTTGATCCTCTTATTGATGCGAGCGTTGGTCCTATATACCCCTCATGACCCGTGCTTGTCAGACCGCACCTTTCGCCGTCCCAGACCAACAAAGTATCTTCCCTGGAGGAGTATGGGCAGGATGAGTCATCGGTGAATGATTTGTAGTTGCCTCCAAAGGACTCAATCAATAGATAGGGTCTGTCCGCTTCGTTTCTTCTGTTTGTAGCGACTGATGCTGGTTTTTTGCCCTTCTTTATCAGAATTAGTTCCCCAAGGGGTCTTATCGCTAAATCACTCATATCCCAACTCCTTCAAGAACCCATGCATTACTGCCTCTGCTTCCTTGACCTCAGCATCAATCTGAGCGAGTGAGACCCCGTACTTGTCCCACCACCGCTCAAACTGTTGAATCACGGCATCAGATGCATTGCCCAAGTGCTGGCGCGGTAGCGCCCCTCCGAGTGGTGTAACTCAGGAGGTCCTGTGACCCTTTCCGGAGGGTGAACAGGAGCAGTCAGAGG
>NZ_JBSYHW010000244.1:0-982 GCF_056108345.1 Cyanobium sp. NIVA-CYA 375
ATAAAATTATAGAGATTACTCAAAAGAAAAGTATTTCCGAGCTCCCAGCAACAAGTTTAATCGCACCAGTCCAGCTTTTTCCAAAACTATCAGATATTTGCATTTTCACGCGCAGCTATATTGGCGATGCATCTCTCTTGCCTGGCTTATATTCAAGTATTGAAGAAAACTTTAAGCATGTAGCCGAATGCATTCTTGTTATTGAAGAGCAAGACTATGATGATCTCCCCAAAGTTGTTCCGGGATGGGTCAAGATCTGTACCGAAAAAAAGTTCGCTCCAGGAACAATTCAGCATAAGTATAGCAAGCTGACTGCCGACTTGCACACGTCTTGCGACTGGATATTTCACATCGATTCCGACACTCTCGTATCATCCCAGATTGATACAGGCTACCTGCTCAGAGACGGCAAACCGATTATAGAGATTACATCTTATGAGCAGCTGAGAACATATCAAGAAGGCAATGGTTTTAAAAGTCATATGAGTTCTTACGTTCTCGAGCACCATCTTCCACAGGAGCTACATAAAGAAGGCGTCAAGGATGCAGAGTGCTGGATTCGCGAGCACTACAGCCAATGGTTTGATGAATGGTTTCCGAATTGGAAGTACACATTTGGCTTAGATGTATGGCAAGAAGGAACAAGTTACGCCTTTGGCTCCCAGATAGATTTAGAATTCAGCCAAAAACCTATTAAGCTTTATCCTCGCCAGATCTACCCTGTATGCAGAGAACATATCCAGGCGGTACATTCAATGAACTTACCTGACTTTATTCTCACCAGGGTAGGGAGGCAAAGTTATGGAATAAGCAGAAATCAATACTTTTCTGATCTTAATTTTATCGGAGCGTGCCTTTACTATTACTTTCACGACTCAGTGCACTGGATTCGCACTGACATTGATGGTTTTGATTACCGAGACACACGATTTAACCAAAGGATATCGTATGACATACTATAACCAGTTAAACCTTTCGCTTT
>NZ_JBSYHW010000245.1:0-975 GCF_056108345.1 Cyanobium sp. NIVA-CYA 375
CGAAGAAATCAGCACCTGCCGTGCCGGTAAATGTGTTGTCGCCGCTATCGCCCGTGATCACACCATCCGGTGCGAGCGTGATGGTGACAGTGTCGACATCCTGCTCATCAGTCGCTCCGCCACTGGTACCCGGATCGATGCCCGTGCCGCCGCCGTCGTTGGTGACAACGGTTAGCGTATCGTCGCCGGAGTAGTTGAGGTTGCCCCGATAGACCAGCCCGTCCAGCGCCGCAGTGATCGCCGCCGCCGTGCCGGTGAAGGTCATCGTCGCGTCGTCAGTGCCGTCGCCCGCGCCAAAGCTGAGGCCCGCGGTCCCCGGCAGCGTCAGCACACCATTGGCGACCGACAAGGTCACGGTAAGCGTTGTAGCGTCGCGATCAGACACGCTGATCGCATTGCCGTTTCCGGTCGAGAAGACGAGGTTGCTGTCCTCCGTCCCGCTCTGGGCGCCCGGCACAGCATTTACCGGCGCGTCGTTCACTTCGGTGACGGTGATCGTCGTGGTTACCGGGGCACTGTTCGACGAGCCGTCGTTGACGGTCCAGGTGATCGTCTTGGACGCGCCCGGATTATTCGTGGTGGACTGGAACGACACCTGCGCCAGCACCGCCTGATAGGCGGCAACCGTGGCGGTGCCGCTGAGCGTCAGGATGCCTGTGTTTGCGCTGTACAGGTAGGTGATGCCGTTGATCGTGCCGGAACCCGAGCCGCTGATGCCCAGATAATCCGCACCGTCGCCGCCGGACAGCGGCACAAAGCCGCCGGTCACCTGGACGGTAGCTCCGGTCAGGGTCCCGCCGTCGTCGCTCAGCACCAGACCGCTCGCCAACGTCACGATCGGGGCCTGCTCGGTGTAGGCTGCGGTGTTGTCGACCCCCGCCGTGGCGCCGTTCAGATCGAGCACGGGCGGGTTGTTCGGCTCGACGTCGATTGTCATCGTGTAGGTCGGGGACGTATTGTCGCCGCCATTGTCGA
>NZ_JBSYHW010000246.1:0-967 GCF_056108345.1 Cyanobium sp. NIVA-CYA 375
TGGCGCACGCATGCCGCACCAGAAATTGCTCTAGCAACTCCTGAAGATCGGCACGAGCCTCAGCTGCAGAGAAATCCATCTCCTCCTGCACCGTTGGAGTACCACCAAAGAGGTCTGCCTGGACCTGCTGGGCTTTTGCGCGTAGTCCTTTGAGGCGGCGCTCCTGTTGTTCAATCGCAGCATCCACCGCCTGATCAATCTTCAGCAGACTGCCAAGGTGATCAGCTCCTCGAAGAGCCTGCAGGATTTTGCTGGTGAACTCTCCAGCAATCCCCGTCTCAGCCTCAATGTCGGATCGAAGCTCAACTAAGGCTGGATCGTCATCGGGAAGGTCCGCAAGCCTCAGGTTTGGAGCCACCAAGTTGAGCTGTTCAGGCTCGATCTCAAGGCAAAGCGATTTGCCTTTCAGCCACAGTGATGCAGCGGCGATTTGCACAGCCCGAGAATCAATGTCGATCCCATGCAGCGTGTGAGCCAGTAAGTGCTCCACAATCTCCTGCTCGCTCCATTCGGGGGAATCCTGCAAGCCGCGATGCCTGGCTTCCTCCTGGAACAGCGCCAGAAGCAGGCCCAGCGCCACCACCAGGAAGTGGCCTGACCCCACCGCTGGATCAAGGATCTTCCACTCGCGAACGGAATCAGGAGCCAGCTCAACAGCTTGATCGGGGATCTCCTGATCAGGTAGGAAGTAAGCCCAACGCCGTTCTTCCTCGCTCTCCAGCGGCATCAGCTCTGTGAGGCTCACTTCACCCGCAGCACGCTTGGCACGCCACTCAATGCGGCGCGCCTCCAGCAGCTGCAACGTCCCATTCGTCTGCACCTCTGGTGCCCAGCCGTTCTTTTTGCAGAGCGTGAACCACATCAGGCCCAGGCTATTCTGCAGCATCCAGTCCGGTGACTTTCAGGAAAGTTGTCACTCCTTGGCTGCCATTCAGGCGGCCTTGATTAAGGGTAGCGCCATGAGCGG
>NZ_JBSYHW010000247.1:0-967 GCF_056108345.1 Cyanobium sp. NIVA-CYA 375
CTGTTCGATCCTGACGCGGTCGAACGGGAACGCGGCGTGTTGCTGGCAGCGCGGAGGGACCGGACCAACTACAGTCTGCTGGCGACCGCTGACCAGATCGACTTCATGTTTCCCGGATCGCGTTTCTCCACCCGCTTCCCCGCCCCAGGCCGCGAAGATGTGGCCACCGCCGATACGGCGACACTGAAGGCATTCTGGCAGCGCAATTACGTGCCGGGCAAGACCACGCTGGTGGTGGTGGGCGATTTCGACCCCGCCACCGTCGAGCAGATGATCCGCACCCGGTTCGCCGACTGGCCGGCCGCACCGGTCGATCCGCAGCCCGATGCGGGGCCAAGCGATCCAGACTATCGCGGCGCAACCGATATCTATCTCGACCCGGCGCTGGACGAACAGGTGGTCCTGTTTCGCAATGGCCCGTGGCTCGAAGAGCCGGACACGTTCGCCAACAGGCAACGCGACTGGCTTCGCGCCATCGGTGCCGGGGTGATAAACCGGCGCCTGCAGCGGCTCGCTCTCGCTGAAGACCCGCCCTTTCGCAATGCCGGGTTCGGCACCGGCGACGTGTTCGAGACCGCGCGGCAGACCTCCCTCACGATCAACGCCATCGAGGGGCAATGGCAGCGTGGGATGACTGCCGCCATGGCGGAATACCGCAAGGCGATGGCACACGGTTTCTCCGAGGCGGAAATCGCCGAGCAGGTCGCCCGCCTGCAAACCGCTTACGAGAATGCCGCCGCCGGTGCCGCAACCCGCAGCAACGCGGCATTCGTGAATGCGGCACTGCAATACGCTCGCGATGGCGAGGTCCCGGATTCGCCGGCCAGCCAACTGGCGCAGTTTGAAAGGATGGCCGCGCTCGCCACACCGCAGGCGGTGTTGCAGGTTCTGCGCGACCACGCCCTGCCGCTGGATGATGCCCTGATCCGCTTCCAGGGGCGGACATCCCCGGTCGGCGGCGCCGACG
>NZ_JBSYHW010000248.1:0-966 GCF_056108345.1 Cyanobium sp. NIVA-CYA 375
ATCAAGGGCAAGCGCTGGGATAATTGGCCAGAAACCAGCGCCTTTTACAATGAGCACTGGATCCGGGCCACTGGTGCAGAACGGCCCGCCAACGCCGATCTGATCGAAGGCAGCTGTTACTGGTAATAAGTAGTTCATAATACTTACACCATTCAACCCTTAATATGACCAAAAGGGCTCTATCTGTCGTGTGCAACAAAGGCTTACCCTTTTTTCTGTACTTGATTCGTACAACAAAGTCATATGAAATTACTTAGACTCGCTCGCCGTGTTGTCAATAAATTTGGCTATGACCTAATAAGCCTTAATAAATTTGATGTTACTGACCCATCTGCCTTATCCCTTTGTTCAGCATCACAGGTTCAGAAACCCATTCAAGCCCATATGTTTTGGGCTTACGGTGATTTCTCACAGATAGAGCGTTTAGCAGCTTCTAGCTACATTGCGAATGGCTTCGAACTAAAAGTTTGGACTTACGGAGATATTCCAAACTTGCCAAGTCGCGCCCAGCAATTAGACGCGCGAACCATACTCCCTGAAACGCGAGTGTTCACTTATAACAATGGTTCTTACGCAGGATTCGCTGATTTATTTCGTTATACGCTGCTCTCGCAGCATGGCGGTCTGTGGTCGGATACCGATAAATTGCTTGAAGCATGTATCACAGTTTTATAATATTTTCTCATCCGATGGTTTTTGGGTCAGCGAGCGGACAGAGAAATCCTTACGTCATAACAACAATCTAATTTACCACCCTCTACCACGCAGGGGCGATTTGATAAGCCTTGCAGCTGTAATCGCTGATCAGTTAAATCAAGATATTCTTAGTTGGGGAATTTGTGGTCCTAAGCTCTTGACTAACCTAGCCTTAGAGTATCCAGACTTAGCTCCAGCAGCGCCCCGGCCTCAGCACGCTGGAAACGCAGCAGCGGCTGCTCGCCCGTGGTGCCGTGGATGCGCAGATCG
>NZ_JBSYHW010000249.1:0-962 GCF_056108345.1 Cyanobium sp. NIVA-CYA 375
GCTGCTCAGGCAGACGGCGGCCACGCCGGCTGAGAGTGCCACTCCGGCTGATCGCCAGAGGCTGAAAGTGCGACCGGACGGCGGTTTGAGATGGGTAAGGTCAGGTTTTGAAGGGATCATGGCTAGGCCTGCATGGGACTGTAGGTAAGAAGACATTTAGATAAATATAGTGCTATCGATCGCGCCAAAGGTGTTGTTCGGCAACTTGATTAGCAGATCGCCATTGAAATTGGCTGGATTGCCATCGGATGAAGCAATGTAAGTGTTGCGGCGGAGACTGCTGGTACCCCATTTGAACACCACCACTTCACCGACTTGAAGAGGTTGATTTCCTGATATCGCTGTGTTCGTGTCAGCGAAGGCCAGCTGCAGGGCACCTTGGAGGGTGGTGGCTGAGATCACGCCTCGATTCGGAACCGCCGAAGGCGTGAATGGTAAATCAATCTTGTCGCCTTGTCCGACATTGAAATCGGTGATGAAGTCCAAGACGGCCAGGGTGGAGTCGGTGAGTGCTAAGTAGCGGAAGGTGTCTGCACCAAGTCCGCCGGTCAGCACATCAGCCCCGCCCAAACCGGTGATGGTGTCATTTCCCGCAAGGCCGTTGATCTGGTTGACGCCGTTATTACCCGTAAGCGTGTCGTTGCGAGCGGTGCCGTTGAAGTTGCCGGAGGATGTGATATCGACGCCTAGACTTGGATCTATTAGTGGATCATCATCATCGATGATTGTGCCAGTGGCAGCTGTGATAACTGCAGTTGAGCCGCTGGCGAAGGTTGCGTTGGTGGGATTGGAGAGTTGGAGGCTCAGCGTTTCATCAGACTCATCAATCGCATCTCCGATGGCGGTGAATACAACCTGCAGAGCCGTCACGCCTGGATTGAAGGTCAGGGTCTGGGGGCCAGAGGCTGCGGTGTAGTCGGTTCCTCCGATAGCCGTGCCTGCAATGAATTCGTAGGTCACCG
>NZ_JBSYHW010000250.1:0-961 GCF_056108345.1 Cyanobium sp. NIVA-CYA 375
CGGCGACCTCGAAGACGCCGCCACCCACGCCGACTGGCAGCGCGCGCTGGCCGACCTGCAGGGCCACTTCGGTTTCAAGCCCGAACTGCTGGCCTGCGACGCCCACCCCGAGTACCTGTCCACCAAGCATGCCCGTGCCAGCGGCGGTGCGCCGGAAGAGGTGCTGCACCACCACGCCCACATCGCCGCTTGCCTGGCCGAGAACGGCTGGCCGCTCGACGCCGGCCCGGTGGTGGGCGTGGCGCTGGACGGCTTGGGCTATGGCGAGGATGGCGGCTTGTGGGGCGGTGAGTTCGCCGTGGCCGACTACCGCCACTTCCGGCGCGGCGGCACCTTCAAGCCCGTGGCGCTGCTGGGCGGCGAGCAGGCCATGCGCGAGCCCTGGCGCAACACCTACGCGCACCTGATGGCCGAACTGAAGTGGCCCACGTTTGCGATGAACTACGCGGAGCTTGAGCTGTACGGCTACCTCGAAGCCAAACCGCGTTCGCTGCTCGACGGCATGCTGGCCAAGGGCGTGAACTCGCCACAGGCCAGTTCGTGTGGGCGCCTCTTCGATGCCGTGGCAGCCGCCATGGGACTGTGCCGCGACCAAGCTGCGTACGAAGGGCAAGGCGCGGTCCAGCTGGAAGCTCAGGTCGACCATGAAGTGTTGGAGCACGAGGACGAAGAACTTGGCTACCCCTTCGGCATCCCGCGCTTGAAGGGCAGCAACCTGCCCTACGTTGAACCGCTGGCCATGTGGACGGCACTGCTGGGCGACCTGGTGCTGAAGACGCCGGTGCCGACCATGGCCGCGCGCTTCCACAAGGGCCTCGCCCAGGTGATCTGCCGAATGGTCGACAAGATCGCACAGCGGCCCGAGCACAGCCCGCCGCTTCGCACCGTGGCGCTCAGCGGCGGTGTGTTTCAGAACCGCGTGCTGCATGAAAGGGTGGCACGCCAGCTACGCACAGCCGGC
>NZ_JBSYHW010000251.1:0-960 GCF_056108345.1 Cyanobium sp. NIVA-CYA 375
CGCTGGACACCGCTTGGCAGACAGAGGTGCCGCGCAACGCCATCCTGGCGCGCAATCTGGGTCAGCTGGTCGAAAGCCTGCAGAGCCAGCCGCGCTACTTCTACGGCCTGTACGCCATCGACCTGACCAACAAGAAGTACAAGCACAGCAAGTACTACGAAGAAGCCTGTCGTCGATTCGCGCCCTTCACCGGCACCTCGTATGAGCTCGGCGTCACCATCTCGGGCAAGCCGGTGGAGATCTACGCGCTGCTCGGTGGCCAGTGGCCACACTCCAGCTACATGGTGCCCGGTGGCGTGATGTGCGCGCCGACGCTGACCGACATCACCCGTGCCTGGGGCATCCTGGAGTACTTCAAGAAGAACTGGCTCGAAGCGATGTGGCTGGGCTGCACGCTGGAACGCTACGAGCAGATCAAGTCCTACGACGACTTCATGGCCTGGCTGGACGAGTCGCCGGCGCACGCCAACTCGGACCTGGGCTTCTACTGGAAGATGGGTCTGGACGTCGGGCTGGACAAGTACGGCGCCGGTGTGGGCAAGTACGTGACCTGGGGCTACCTGCCCCATGAAGACAAGTACCAGAAGCCCACCATCGACGGTCGCAATGCGGCGGTCATCATGAAGAGCGGCGTGTATGACGCGGCCACCGACACCCATGTGCTGATGGACCAGAAGTTCGCGCGCGAAAACCTGTCGCACGGCTGGTATGACGAGGGGACGACCGACTTCCATCCCTTCGACCGCACGACCAAGCCGATCCAGAAGAACACGATCGACCACAACGGGAAGTACTCGTGGTCTTCGGCGGTGCGCCATACCGACTTCGGTCGCCTGGAAGCCGGTCCCTTCGCGCGCCAGCTCGTCGCAGGCGGCAAACATGGCGAGGCCTGGCAGCACTACGATCCGTTGGTACTGGACATGTTCAAGAAGATGGGTGGCGCGAGCGTGCACCTGCGGC
>NZ_JBSYHW010000252.1:0-960 GCF_056108345.1 Cyanobium sp. NIVA-CYA 375
ACCGGATCGTCCGCGTCCGGGCCCCCGTCCGGCGGGAGGACAGGGCCACGCGGGACAGGCGGCGAGCGACGATTTCCTCGAGCGGGCCACCGGAACCGACGAGCCGCAGCGCCCGCCCCCGAATTCGCCGCGGCCACCCGCGTCCCAGCCGCCGCAATAGCCAAACGAAAGGCCCCGGAAGTCCGACTTCCGGGGCCTTGCCTTTTGATGGGTGGGTATGCGCCTAGCGCAGCCGGACCGGAACGTAGCGCGGCGATCCGTTGCGGCGCTGGACCTGGATCAGCACCGCGGTGCGGCCCTCGCTCTCGGCTTCGCGAATGACCGCTTCCAGCGCAGCGGCATCGGCCACCGGGCGGTAGTTGGCAGACAGGATCACGTCGCGCCGGGCGAGGCCCTTGGCCGCCGAGTCCGAATTCGGATCGACCGCAGCGATCGCGAGGCCCCTGGTGGTGGCCGGAATGCCCAGCTGTCCGGCAATCTCCGGGGTCACCGGAAGCACGCCGAGGCCGAGCTTCTGGCTGATCACGTCACTCATTGCGGTATCCGGCGCGGACTGTTCCTCGTCGCCTTCGTCGGGGCTGAACATCTGTGCCTGGCGCAGCTGTTCCTCGCTCGGGCGACGCCCGACCGTGACATTGACCGTGCGCCGCTCACCGTTGCGCAGCAGTTCGACCGGAATACGCGTGCCGGGGGTGATATTGGCGACCAGGAACGACAGCGTCTGGTCCGGGGTCACATCCTTGCCGTCGATCTTCAGCACGATATCGCCCGCTTCGACCCCGGCCTTGTCGGCCGCTTCACCCGGCGACACCAACTGGACGATCTCCCCGCGGTTCTTCGGCAGGCCGAGCGAGCTTGCCAGATCCTCGGTCACCGGCGGGATCGACACGCCGAGATAACCGCGTTCGATTGCCTGTCCGTCGCGCAGCTTCTGCACGATCGGCACCGCGGTTTCAGCCG
>NZ_JBSYHW010000253.1:0-956 GCF_056108345.1 Cyanobium sp. NIVA-CYA 375
CTCCGCCTCATCGATCACGATCAGCAGGCCCTTGTAACCGGCAGCCTTGACGATCTCCAGAACACCCCGGAGATAGTCGAGGGCATCGCGGCTGCCAATGTCGCCCTTGATGCCCGCCGCCTTCTTAGAGGCGGCTGCCACATTGCCGCTACCGCAGAGCCAGGAGATCAGGGCACCAGCCTCAGACACCTCGCCCTCTTGCTTGAGGCGAAAGATGGTCTGGATCACCCGGATGAAGTCCTGGGGCGCCTGGCCTCCAGTGAGGGAAGCAAGGTCGGCCTCAAGGCGCTGCTGCACCTTCTCGTCGAAGCCGGCGGCGTCTTCGTCCTCGCCGGCGGCGATCAGGGCGTCTTCCACCCGAGCAATCCAGCGATCGAGGATGTCGCTGAGGGCGCCGCGGGGGCAGCTGGAGGTACCCAGCTCGGTCATCACCTTGCGGTAGACGTCGTCGAAGCGGTGGAACTTGAGGTCGTTGTCGGAGACGACCACGAAGCTGGTGGCAAAGCCAAGCTCCTGAGCATCGAGCAGGGCCAGTCGAGCCATGAAGGTCTTGCCGCAGCCATAGCCTCCGCGCAGGAACTTGATCGTGCCCTCTCCTCCACCGGCCAGCTCCAGCTGGCGGTGCAGCTCACCGCGCTGCTTCTCGATGCCCACGGCGAAGGTGTCGATGCCGCGCTCGGGCACCAGCCCCTTGCGCAGCGACTCGAAGACGTGTTCGACGTCCTTGGCGGTCAGGGTGCCCATCAGCTCTGCTCCTTCACGTAGCGCTTGACATCACCCACGACGGCAATGCGGACGGAGAACGGCGCCCGACTGGCCAGATCATCGACCTGGAGGGAAAAGCGCCGGGCTGCCCGGGGAGAACCCAGCATGGCAGCCACCTCCGGCTCGGTAATGGCACCGTGGGCAGCCAGGTGTGCAAAAAGCTGGCGGATCCTCTCATCGTCAGAAAGTGC
>NZ_JBSYHW010000254.1:0-955 GCF_056108345.1 Cyanobium sp. NIVA-CYA 375
AGCGGCCAAGCTGCGCTGGCGCGGGCCTTGACCACACAACGCAAATCTGCGGCTGAGCACCGGCGCCCCGGCGCGCGGCTGCGGCCCTGACCCGCAATGCTTGTCGATCAGACACTCGTCGACGCTGCCGTCGCGCTGCTGAACACCCGCTTTCCAGGCCAGGAAGGCATCGCAGCCGCAATGCTGACGGCCGATGGCGACATCCTCACCAGCGTCTTCTTCGAGCCGAAGTGGGGCAGCGCAATGCTCTGCGCCGAAGCAGGTGCGATATGCGAAGCGGAGAAGCTGGGCAAGGCAATCGTCGCCTCGGTCTGCGTCTCCAGACTCGGCGGCGATTCACCCACGTTGGTGCTGACTCCTTGCGGCATCTGTCAGGAGCGGCTCTTCCACTGGGGGCCGGATGTGCAGGTGGCCGTGCCGGCTTCCGATGATCCGACCTGTTGGGAAAGCAAGTCCTTGCGCGACGTGCAGCCCTACCATTGGGTGAATGCCTTCAGACACGCCGGCCGCTGAGACGCGACAACGGATCTACTAAGCGTGCATCAAGGAGTTTCCATGTCCTTCCGGACTTCCGAACTGGAATGCAGAGGACGACATGAGGACGACGCCCCTCTCAGCGCGCCAAACCCAAGGAACGAGTGAAGTGCAGAGACAGCTGATTCGTATACCCGTCATTCCAGGAACTGAGGCACGACTAACTTCGTGGATTCAGCGTTTGGACGCTCGCCGCGATGACCTCGAACAGGTCTTGCGGGCAGAGGCCATCAACGCTGAAGTGGTCGGCCTGGATCGATCCAGCTCGGGGGCGGCTTTGCTGATCTACACGAGCGGTCCCGATCTCGCCGCCTCAAGCGTGGCTTTCGCAACCTCGCAGCATCCGGTAGATCTCGAGTTCAAACAACTCATGAGCGACTGCCTGGAGTTGCACAACGCGAGCGTCGTCGAGGTCCTGCTC
>NZ_JBSYHW010000255.1:0-953 GCF_056108345.1 Cyanobium sp. NIVA-CYA 375
TATCGACGCATTAGTCATGTCCTCAAGCCCCCGGATGTACTGATCAGAGGGGTGACAACTTTCCTGAAACTGGGGGCGTTCAAGCAGCACGCCATGATCGATTTGATCGAATTCGAAATCGACTTGATCCAGGCCGACTTGCCGGGTTGGCCATCGCCCATCGACCCCAGCTCCAGCGCCTCCTGAAGCTGCTCGCCAGCCCCGAGTTTTTGAGAATGCTGGCTGCTGGTTGAGTGAACCAGTGGCGCGATCAAGCCGGCAGTAGTCATGCCTCAGGCCTCCCGCTGGTTGCAGGAATGGGTGCTTCCCAGCTGCGCCGGCCCACCCGTTGCACATGGGTATCCAGCTCGGCGGGCAGTTCCTGTCGCAGCACCAGATCCACCCGCCAGGGCAGCAGCAGATCGTCCACCGCCGCCATC
Organism: Cyanobium sp. NIVA-CYA 375; assembly: GCF_056108345.1. NCBI lineage: Bacteria > Bacillati > Cyanobacteriota > Cyanophyceae > Synechococcales > Prochlorococcaceae > Cyanobium > Cyanobium sp. NIVA-CYA 375. The sequence continues at coordinate 420 of NZ_JBSYHW010000255.1, forward strand.
AGCGCCAGGCGATCACTGTGGTTGAGCGCACAGCCCTCCAGGCATAGATCGATGTCCGAGCCCGGCCCATGCCGGTACATCGCCAGCGAGCCAAACAGCCACAGGGCCTCTAGCCACGGTTGACCTGCCCACAGCTGCTGCATTTGCTCCACCCGCGTTGCAGGGATACCGGGTATGGCAGTCATTGCGCTTCCTCCTGAAGGCGTAGCTCCAGCCGGGTTTTCAACTGCTGGAAACAAGGCAGGTATCGGCTGCTGATGTTGGAGGCGATGGCATCAGCGGTGAATCGACTATAGGTGTGGCTGGTGAGATTGAGGTCTTGAATCATCAGCATCCAGGCCTCGCCGTCTGTGATCAGCTCCAGCCGAAACGCCTCCCTAATGGTGTCGCGCGATCCCAGCAACGTGGCATCGCCCTGGCTGCGCAGCAGGTCGCGCAACGTGTTCCAGGTCAGTTCAAAGGTAACCGTTCACGGGGCGTGCCGGCCTGACCTTGACATGACATAGGCAGTCACCACTTCATGATTGATGCGCA
>NZ_JBSYHW010000256.1:0-952 GCF_056108345.1 Cyanobium sp. NIVA-CYA 375
GGGGCGGTTCGATCGACATCAGCGTCGGCGAGACCCTGTTCGTCCGCAATACCGGTACAGACGAAGCGCAGGGCGGGATCCTTGTCGGTGACGGCATGCTGTCAATCCGCTCGACTTCGTTCGTCGACAGCACGCCGGGGCCAATCACGGTCTTCGCTTACGGGGCCAAGCGTAACACTGACGGCACGCTGGTGACCGGCGAGGCATTCTACGACCTGGTCAACTTCAACAAGGCGGCCACGGCCAGTGGTGGACCCGGCTCCAGCTACAACGATGGCAGCTTCTTCAACGATTGCGACATCAACACCAACGAGTGTGAAAGCAACACGGAAGAGATCATCGAAGCAGCTCCGCCGGTCAACAACCCGGCAGTGGTCGAAGCACCGACGGCCGAACCCGATCCGGTGCCGCCGGCGGAAGAGGAAACCAGCGCCGAGTTCGGGGTCGATTTCCCCGGGCTGGTCGAAGTGACTGCCGTGACCGAGGAAGGGAACCTCGACGACGGGGTCATGAGTGGCGGTGACAGCTCGCTCTACACGGCCGCCGAAGAGGACGAAGACGAAGATGAGGAGAACGACGGTGGGGAGTAATCCGATGAAAGCGCTTTCGTTCGCAACCGCTCTGGCCGGTTCGCTGGCTGTTCTGACTGTCCCGACTTCTGCATCCGCACAGCAGCAGCGGCCGATCAGCCTGCGTGACAGCTTCCCGGTCGGCTCGAACGGGCTGTGCGAAGCGCAGATCATGGCTCCCGAAGCAGGCGCAGGCCTGTTCGACCGGCGCTATTCGATCATATGCCGCAATGCCGCCGCGCCGGTCGGGACCCTGTGGGTCCTGCGCGGCAAGCTTGCCTCGGAAGCCGAAACCCGCTTCGTCGAGGGCGGCTCGCAATGCAGCGGACGCGAACTGCCTGCCATGCCCGAAGGTCTGCCGAGCGCGCGTGCCCTGATCTGTA
>NZ_JBSYHW010000257.1:0-951 GCF_056108345.1 Cyanobium sp. NIVA-CYA 375
TCGACGACGGGGCCGGGCCGTACGATCACGAGCGGCTGGTGCCGTTCTACGAAGGCACCGGTTTCGCCATGCCCGAGGTTCTGCGCCACCCCTACATCCTCGTCGGCGGCAGCTCGCGCTCGGCCTACGAGCCGGAGCGGGCGGTCGAGGCCTATGTCGCGCTGGTCGAGGACCTGAAGCGCTTCGGCATGGGCATCGCCCTGCTGCCGGGCTGCACGGGCGATTTCTTCCTCAAGCAGGTGGCCGAACGGACCGGCGCGACCTACCTCCCGATCAAGGCGCCGATCATGGCCCAGGCCGCGATCCTCGGTCATGCGCGGCTCTATGTCAGCGGGCGCTGGCATCCGTCGATCATGGCCGCGCTCGGCGGCACCCCGTGCGTGTTCATGGGCTCCAACTCGCACAAGATTCTCGCACTGCAGCACATGCTGGGCTATCCTGCGCCGCACGAATACTCGCCCTGGCCCGACGCGGCCGAGCGCGAAGCGATGCTGGGCGAAGCAGCCCGCCTGCTCGGCGATGGCGGCGCAGCGCGCACTCGCATCGCCGAGTGCGCCCATGCGCTGGGCGAGGAAGCGGCCTGGGTCACCGATTCACTGGCAAAGGGATGATGGCGATGGATTACGACGTGGCGGCAATCCGCCAGCAGCTCGAAACCGACGGCTATGCCGTACTGCCCGGCTTCCTCGACGGAGCCGAGATCGCCCGCCTGCGCGGGACCGTCGGCGGGTTCTTCGCCAGCGGCCGGGGGGTGGTGTTCAACCTCGGCAAGACCCAGCCCAATGCGGCGATCGAAGTGCCGGACCTCGCCTGGCTGTTCGCCGATCCGCGCGTGACCGGGTTCTTCAAGGGCGTGTTCGGCGAGCGCGGCGCATTCTTCACCGGCCATTGCGACATCCACAATTCGATGGTCTCGAACTGGCACCGCGACACCGGCGGAGCAGGCCATCC
>NZ_JBSYHW010000258.1:0-941 GCF_056108345.1 Cyanobium sp. NIVA-CYA 375
CTTAAGGAGCTTGTTGCGCCGTGAGGCGCACCTTGTGGTGCGATGGGAAACTTCTAAGCCCGGAGCGTCGTCGCAGAGCCGTCGTGGTTCTGCAGGATCGATTCCGGGTTTCTCAGCGGCGTGCATGCCGTTTGACAGGTCAACATCGCAATACCCAGCGGCGCCCTGTGCCGCTGGCAGACATCGAGGAGCAGAAGCTGCGCAGGCGGATCCGGGAGCTGGCCCGGAGCCATGTGCGTTGGGGCCGTCGGCTCGTCTACCGGCGGCTACGACTGGATGGCTGGAGCGTCAATCACAAGCGAGTGCAACGGATCTGGCGTGAGGAAGGTCTCCAAAGGCCCCTGCCTCGCAGTCGCAAGCGCTCCCGGCCTGCTGGAGGTGGCAGGGAGCTGTTGCGCTCTGAATACCCGCATCACGTCTGGGCAATCGACTTCCAGTTCGATCAGACGATGGATGGCCGCGCCCTCAAGTTCTTGAACGTGGTGGATGAATTTAGCCGGGTTTGCCTGGCGATCCGTGTAGGTCGACGTTGTAGGGCTTTTGAAGTGATCGACACGATCGAGGAGCTACTCAAGCTGTATCCAGCACCTACCCATCTGCGCATGGACAATGGCCCTGAGTTCATTGCCCACGCATTGCAGGAGTGGTGCACAGGCAGTGGTTCAGGAACGGCATACATCCCTCCAGGTTCACCCTGGGAGAATCCGTTTGTGGAGTCGTTTAACAGCAGGCTCAGGGATGAATTCTTGAATATTGAGCTCTTCTCATCTTTACCAGAGGCAAAGTTATTGGCAGAACAGCACCGAATCGAGTACAACGTCTACAGACCGCATTCGGCTCTCCAGGGGCGTACGCCCCTGGAAGTCCTCCAGCAATGGAAAGCGGCCTGACTAACCCACCAGCTCTCATAGGAACTGGAGCAGCAAAGGGGGTCACGTCAG
>NZ_JBSYHW010000259.1:0-940 GCF_056108345.1 Cyanobium sp. NIVA-CYA 375
CCCCGACCCGCGGCTCTGGCCGCCAAGCTTGAAATCCCGATCGAGGAGTGGCCCTACCTCGATGAGGTGGTGCTGCTGGCCGGGAAGTCGCTGCGTCATGAGCTGCACTGGGCGCTCCGCCTGCCGGCGCGGGCCTGCCCTGGTGCTCACCACTGCTCGGCTCTGCTTCACCGCTGTAGCCGCCAGCACCGGCGCCGCGGCTGCCGCAGAGCTCCAAGCGATCGATCGTCACCAGGGTTTTGCTGCGCACCTCGCCGCTGCTCCTGTCGGTCCACTGCTCGACATCCAGCCGGCCGACCACCGCCACCTTGCTGCCCTTGCGGACGTAGTCCCCAGCCACCTGGGCGGTCTTGCCCCAGGCCTTGCAGTTCACCCACAGGGGAGCCGGCTCCTGGCCATCTCGCGGCGGCCGGTTGATGGCGAGCGTGAATTCACAGACGCAGCTGCCGCTTTCAAAGAAGCGCAGCTCCGGATCCCGGCCGGCATTACCGACCAGCACGACCACGTTGATGCTCATGCCTGCACCTCCTGAGCCGCACCCTTGATGGCGTCGATGCTCTCCTGGGCAGCCAGCAGCGAGGACAGGCCGATCAGGGGGTGGGTGCGCACCAGCTCATGCAGCGCTCCACTCCAGGTGATGTTGTGGCGACGCGCAAAGGCGCTCACCCGCTCGTAGGTGTCGTTGTTCATGGTGATCGTCTTTTTGTGGTTGCCGATCCGCTGGCGCAGGGGCCTCGGCCTTGCAGGCAGTGCGCTCATGGCCAGAGCCTCTGAAAGCGGCTGGTGTTGCTGGGGTGGCGGTGGATCGGCTCTTGAGCGCTGCAACTCAGCGGGATAAGCCGTATGCAGCTCGGGACGAGCGGGCAGGCTTCGACTCGATAGAGACCATCTGGGCTCATCCAGTGCTCACCCGGCCGGAACCGCGTCGGTGCCGGGGGCT
>NZ_JBSYHW010000260.1:0-933 GCF_056108345.1 Cyanobium sp. NIVA-CYA 375
CGACGCCCCGCGCCAGCAGCAACTCGGCGGCGCGTGTCTCGTGCTCGACCTCGTAGTCGGTGGTGATCGGCACGATCGAGTACCCGCCGACCATCGCGGCCTGCGCGATGCCCTGGCCGCCAGTGGCGACGCCGTGCTCTACCTCGAGGTGCCCAGCGGCGAAGAGCTGCTCAGCGCCCTGGGCTTGTGGGACTACCTCTACGAGCATGTCTCGTACTTCACGGCGCGCTCGCTGCAGGCCGTGCTCCATGCGGCCGGTTTCGAGGTGCTGGCGATGCAGCGAGACTTCGGCGGCCAGTTCCTGTGCGCGGAAGCCCGCGTGGCCCGGCCCGGGTTGGAGGCACCCCTGCCCATGGCATCACCGGCCGAAGCGGAACTGCGGCGCGCTGCCCAGGGCATGACCGAACGCCTGGCGCACTGGAGGCAATGGGCCGAGACCCTGCCTGCCGACGGTTCTTGCGTGCTCTGGGGCGCCGGCTCCAAAGGCGTGATGTTCCTCAACCTGCTGGGTCTGCGCTCGCCGGGCCGCACAGAGCGGATCGTCGACCAGAACCCCGACAAGCATGGCCGGTACGTGAGCGGTACCGGTCAGCTCATCGTGTCCCCCGAGTCCTTGCGCGACGGCAGCGTCCGCGAGTTGGTGCTGATGAACGGGATCTATGCGGGAGAAGTGCGCGAAAGGCTCGCGGCGCTGGGCCAGACCCCACACTTGAGGGTCGCCTGGCCCTGAGGAACGTTGCATCTGTGACAGCTGTCTGGCCGGGTCCGGGCATACACTAACCTGACCAAACGGACTGCTCCTTTTGGCTGGCCGTGAGGGCATCGAGAACTGCACGCGTTGCAGGCCGAAATGAACCCGAGGAACACTGGCAGCACCATGGCGCCCCCTGGATCCGCTGAAGCTCACATGCACGACGAAGCCGTTGAACTTGC
>NZ_JBSYHW010000261.1:0-925 GCF_056108345.1 Cyanobium sp. NIVA-CYA 375
GCACTCCCACTTCGGGGACCGCGGCTGGGCCAACCTCTCGGTCGCCCGGCGTCACGGGGTGCGGCACGTGGTCACCTTCTACGGCTACGACGTGAGCCGCCTGCCTCAGGCGCAGCCCCGGTGGCGCGGACGCTACGAGGACATGTTCGCCGCAGCAGACCTCTTCCTCTGCGAAGGCCCTTTCATGGCGCAGAGTCTCGTCCGCCTGGGCTGCCCGCAAGCCAAGGTCCGGGTCCATCACCTCGGCGTCAAGCTCGATGAGATCGCCTACGAGCCTCGCAGCTGGGAGCCGGGGTCGCCGCTCAAGGTGCTGATCGCGGGAACCTTCACCGAGAAGAAGGGCATCCCCTACGCCTTGCGCGCGCTGGCGCGTGTGCGCCATCGGGTGCCGCTGGAGATCCACCTGATCGGTGACGCCGACGCCAAGGCCGATCGCCAGGCGGAGAAGGCGCAGATCCTGCGCGCCATCGATGAAGGTGAACTCGGCCCGCAGGTGCGCCTGCACGGCTACGTGACGCATGCGCGCATGCACGAGATCGCGCGAGGGTGCCACGTCTTTCTCTCGCCCAGCGTGACCGCGGCCGATGGCGACAGCGAGGGCGGCGCGCCGGTGTCCATCATCGAGATGGCCGCTGCAGGGCTGCCAGTGGTCAGCACCCGGCATTGCGACATTCCGGAAGTCATCGAAGACGGCGTGGGTGGGTGGCTGGGCGACGAACGCGATGTCGAGAGCCTGGAGCGGCACCTCATCTGGTTGATCGAGCATCCGGGTGACTGGCAGGCCGTCACAGAGGCCGCACGGCGCCGGATCGAGACGGAGTTCGACGCGCGATCCCAGGGCCAGAGGCTGGCCGCACACTACGACGCACTGGCGGCAAGGCCATGAATCAGAACCCGACCCCCCGACTGAGCATCGCGCTGCCGG
>NZ_JBSYHW010000262.1:0-924 GCF_056108345.1 Cyanobium sp. NIVA-CYA 375
CATCAAGGGAATTCTGGCGCTGGGAGGGGTGGAAACCACCGGGAGCGCTCCTTGATCACACTTTTAGGCAGCCCTGGGGGGGTTGCCGACAGCGTTCAGCGGTTCTGCCAGATAGTTCTAGCCCAACCCTGCCATAAGCTCTATTGGTGATCGGCAAAGACTCTTGCCAGATGGGCTACAAATTCACCAACAACTGGTTTGAAATCACGGCCAAGTCCTCATGGGATAAGCTAATTCCCCAGTTGAATCCGCGTAGGATTCTGGAAATCGGCTCCTACGAAGGGGCCGCAGTTTGCTATTTGATCAACCACCTGGCCAGCAGCGAAGCCAGTCTGGTAATCCATTGTGTGGACAGCTGGGTAGGAGGGGCTGAGCACCAAGCCATCGATATGGGCATGGTGGAAGATCGATTTCGGCATAATATTGACGTGGCGATCACAGACCAGATCCGCAGCACTACCAGGGTGATGACCCATAAGTCATTGTGATGCCGCGCCCTGGCCGGTTTGATTCATGAGGGCAAGCAGGGATTCTTTGACTTCATCTATGTAGATGGCTCGCACCAGGCCCCCGACGTGCTCACGGATGCGGTGCTGGCTTACACCTTGTTGCGTACCGGTGGGATCATCGCCTTTGACGACTATCTGTGGAGCGAAGACCAACCCACGCAGCGCGATCCCCTGCGATGCCCCAAGGTGGCGATTGATGCCTTCAGCAACATTTTCTTTCGCAAAGTGAGTGCACTGAATCTACCGCTCAGCCAGATGTATTTTGTGAAAATCGGAGATTGAGGCTGTTGCTCTGACATTTTTTCCAGTAGAATAAGATTCTTGTTGAGGGGGGTGTGGGCTCCAGCAGCATCATCCCCTGAAGCTTCAGCCACTGAATCCGCAGGCATCTAAGTAGCGGCGGTAGCGCTCCAGC
>NZ_JBSYHW010000263.1:0-913 GCF_056108345.1 Cyanobium sp. NIVA-CYA 375
GCAAAGGCTCGTTCACTGTAGACGTCAGGTTAATATTGATTTCGCAGGTCACCTCTGAATCCAGCTGGTTTTGCTACTTAGTTTTAAGCCGTCTTCTTCTTTTTGATTTATTGACCTTATTCTCTTTCTGTCAAAAATTGCCCCTGCTTGGTGACGGGCGCAATGCCGAGCAGCAAAAGGGACTTTACAACCGCCTAGTTATCGAAGATCGACTAGCAGACGGTTCATTTGAGTTCAACAAAGAGTATCTAGCCTTTACAGCCCTTGATGCCCCCCAAGATCTAATTGATACGGAACAGTAGGCTCTGCTTTGACCCCTCGACCCCTCAGCTGCTCTGGCGAGGCTTCTTGACAGCCAGGCCGGCTTCCGTCGCGGTGCCGGCTGCCAGCAATAGCAGACCGATTAGCCCCACAAGCCGGTTTTGAGCGTCGGCGGTAGCACCAGCGTTCTGGCCGAGGAAGGCACCGGCCACGAACCAGGCAGAGGCCAGTGCTGAGGTAATCCAGTAGGCCTTCCAACGGCGCTGATACAGGTATCCAGCCCCGAGGCCGGGTACCACGTTCAGAATCACGGCTACCCAGCCGCAGGATGCGGCAAGGATCTGCTCACGGGTGGGAATCATGGCGGTACGTGTTGGAACTAGCACTATGGCGATTTACGCCCCCCAGGTCGATGTCACTGAAAACCCCAGCCACTCCAGCGGATCCTTCCTAAATCACATGTAGGGATTACCTCCAGATTGCTTAACAGGAGAAGCTTGTTTGACCCGAAAGTGCATCAATCTAAACCTGTAGATGACTGATTTTCACAGTAGTAGGGGGCAAGGTGTTTCACCTCCCCCCCAGTTTCAGGAAAGTTGTCACCCCTCTGATCAGTACATCCGGGGGCTTGAGGACATGACTAATGCGTCGA
>NZ_JBSYHW010000264.1:0-909 GCF_056108345.1 Cyanobium sp. NIVA-CYA 375
GCGCAGGCGGTGAAGGACAAGCCGATCCTCGTGATTACGGGGAACCCGCCGTATTCGGTCGAGAGCCTTAACAATGGCGAGTGGATCACGACACTCATTGAAACATACAAGTACGTCGACGGCGCACACTTTAATGAGCGGAAACACTCTCTGCCTGACGACTACGTCAAGTTTATCCGTTTTGCCGAGTCAAAAATGGAGACCGTGTCTGAAGGAGTCGTGGGGATAATCACTAACCGAGGCTTCGTTGACAACGTGACATTTAGGGGAATGCGTCAACATCTAATGACGACATTTGATCAGATCCACATTGTCGATCTTGGGGGTGCCCAAGGCGACCGCGTAAATGGTGAGCTGGACGAAAACGTGTTTGATATTGGAACAGGCGTCGCGATTAGCCTTTTTGTCAAAGGAACGGCCGAAAAGAAAATCACCTACAGGAAGATATCGGGAAGGCGGATTGGAAAATACAAAACTCTTTCGCTCGAAGTGATCGATCATCCTGAAATTATTGAAGTCAGACCTGCGTCGCCAAATTATTTCTTCGTTCCTCATAGCGAACGTCTCGACGAGGCCGCTAGTCTATCTCTCAAGGAGATATTTGAGACGTCAGGTGTCGGCGTCATAACGGCACGCGACAGCCTTAATGTTGCATTTGGAATCAACGATTTGATGACGCGTCTGAAGCGTTTCGCGTCTCTACCACCGGAGACAGCCCGCTCAGAATTTGCACTGCGAAAAGATGTAGAGGGATGGGCTGTTGAATGGGCGCAGCGGGAACTGCAATCGACAGGTCTGAACTCTGACCTTGTCGTCCCATTTTCTTATCGACCGTTTGATCACAGATCGATCTACTTCACCGGTAAATCTAATGTGGCCAGATCGATGCACTCGCATCGATGGTTGCCG
>NZ_JBSYHW010000265.1:0-906 GCF_056108345.1 Cyanobium sp. NIVA-CYA 375
GTTGCGGAGAAAGTGTGGCCAAGTCCCTGTCATGAATCTATCAATTTGACTGGCTACCCGTATTCGAGTCGCCATGGCACAAGGGCCGTGGCCGGGAAATGCGGTCAGCGGGGGTTCAGGCCGATTGTGGTCTGGATCGCGGGGGAAGAAAGGCAAGGCAGGCACAATGGCTCGGTCACGCGGCAAATCAGGGTTCGGCGGCTTCGCCCCGGCGCTGTTCGCCGTGGGCGTGCTCGGGCTGCCGACTGCCGGGCTGGCACTGGCCGGGCTCGACGTCGGCCTGGGTTCGGACCCTGCCGCCAGCAGCACCCCGTTCACGCCGGCCAATGTCGACCCCGAACTGGCCCGCCGGGTGCAGGAACGCATCGCCGCACGCGGCCAGGCGATCCGCTTTACCCCGGCAGGAACCGTTGCCGACGGCAACAGCACCGTGACCGTGGCCGTGCGGGTCGATGGAGACACCGCGCGGGCCATGTCGGTCCGCTCGGCCCTCGCCGGGGCGCAAGGCGAACCGGGCGCACGTGGTGTGACGCTCGCGGGGATGCGCTACAACCTCGGCATTGCCCGCGGTTACCAGAGCTTTGCCAAGCCGCAGCCTGCACCGGTAGCGGCCGGGGCCGGCGTGCGCGACATCGGCATGCCGGATCTGGCCGAATTCCGCCCTTCCGAAGGGGTCAAGGACAAGCCGAGCCGGTTCCAGCCGCGGATTTCGCTGGCAACCGAGGAAACCAAGGGCCGCGCACGCGGCACGCTCGAAGGGCTCGGCGAACAGACCGTCGATCTCGGCGGCTCCTACCGCGTGACCCGCAACCTCGACGTCACCGCCGGTGTGCGCCTGTCGCAGGACCGCGACCGGCAGGCCCCGCTCAGCGATGGCGCGGAGGACAGCCAGGCGGTTTACGTCGG
>NZ_JBSYHW010000266.1:0-900 GCF_056108345.1 Cyanobium sp. NIVA-CYA 375
TTCAGGTTGAAGGCCATCGTGCTCACGCCAAGGGCGGTGAACCAGATGCCAACCACGGGCCAGGCAGCCAGGAAGAAGTGGAGGCTGCGGCTGTTGTTGAAGGAGGCGTATTGGAAGATCAGACGACCGAAGTAGCCGTGAGCAGCCACGATGTTGTAGGTCTCCTCTTCTTGGCCGAACTTGTAGCCGTAGTTCTGGCTCTCGCTCTCGGTGGTTTCACGCACCAGGCTGCTGGTAACGAGTGAACCGTGCATGGCGGAGAACAGGCTGCCCCCGAAGACACCAGCCACTCCCAGCATGTGGAAGGGGTGCATCAAGATGTTGTGCTCAGCCTGGAACACCAACATGTAGTTGAAGGTGCCGGAGATGCCCAGGGGCATGGCGTCGGAGAAGGAGCCTTGACCGAAGGGATACACCAGGAATACTGCAGATGCTGCGGCCACAGGAGCGCTGTAGGCAACGCAGATCCAGGGGCGCATGCCCAAGCGGTAGGAGAGTTCCCACTCGCGGCCCATGTAGGCGTAAATGCCGATTAGGAAGTGGAATACCACCAGCTGGAAGGGACCACCGTTGTATAGCCACTCATCGAGGCTGGCGGCTTCCCAGATGGGGTAGAAGTGCAGGCCGATGGCGTTGCTGGAAGGAACAACAGCACCGGAGATGATGTTGTTGCCGTACATCAGGGAGCCAGCTACGGGCTCACGGATGCCGTCGATGTCGACAGGGGGTGCGGCGATGAAGGCCACGATGAAGCAGATGGTGGCAGCCAGCAGGCAGGGGATCATCAGCACACCGAACCAGCCCACATAGAGGCGGTTGTTGGTGGAGGTGACCCAGTCGCAAAACTGGTTCCACGCAGAAGCGCCTTGGCGCTGCTGAATAGTGGTTGTCATGAGAACG
>NZ_JBSYHW010000267.1:0-899 GCF_056108345.1 Cyanobium sp. NIVA-CYA 375
GGCGAACCGGCCCGCGACGAGCTCGGCCGCATCGCCGGCGTGCAGGGCGCGCTGCAGGACATCACCGAGCGCAAGCAGGCCGAGCTGGCGCTGCAGGAGTCGCGCCGCCAGCTCAAGAACCTGCTCGCCGCCCTGCCCGACCTGTGGATCGTGGTCGATGCCCAGAACCGCTACGCCGACGTGAGCGACCCGCAGCACCCGTCGCTGTCGGCGCCCTGGGCCGACAAGCTGGGCCGCCTCATCAGCGACGGCGTGCCCGAGGCGCTGGCGCAGCAGGCCCGCGCACTGATCGAACAGGCGCACCGCGGCGAAGGCCCGGCGAGCCACACCTACGAACTGCCGATGGCCCGCGGCGGCACGCACCTCTTCGAGGCGCGCTACATGCCGCTGCCCGAGGGCGCCACGCTGGCGCTGATCCGCGACATGACGCAGGCGCGCGAGCTGGCCGATGCACGCCAGGCACGTGCCGCGGCCGAAGAGGCCGGGCGCCGGCAGGCGGCCTTCATGTCGCGCGTCAGCCACGAACTGCGCACGCCGCTGAACGCGATCCTCGGCTTCGGCGAGCTGCTGCGCGGCGAGCTGGCCGGGCTGCCGGGCAACCCGCCGGTCTTCATGGGTCATGTGCTGAAGGCCGGGCGCCACATGCTGGCGCTGGTGGACGATCTGCTGGAGCTGCAGCGCATCGAACAGGGCAAGCTGCTGCCGGTGCTCGCTCCCCTGGACCTGGACGAACTGCTCGCCGGCAGCATGCAGATGCTGGTACCGATGGCCGAGGAGGCGGGCATCGAGCTGGCCCTGGCGCCCGGCACCGGCATGGCGGTGCACAGCGAGGCGCGCAGCCTGCGCCAGATCGTGCTCAACCTCGGGTCCAACGCCATCAAGTACGGTGGCGCCGGCTG
>NZ_JBSYHW010000268.1:0-891 GCF_056108345.1 Cyanobium sp. NIVA-CYA 375
GAAGCCGTCCACGTGGAACACCTCCAGCCAGTGGCGATTCACGCTCAGGAAGAAAGCGCGCACCAGATCTTTGTTCCAGTCGGTGCTCACTCCGAACAGGTCCTGGGCGAAACTGCCCATGAACGGATTGGGCAGACGCAGGTCGCGGTAGAGCTCCTCGTAGAGGAAATCTTCACTGGTGTGGCCATAGATGGCATCCACCAGCACCGCAATCCCCAGCTTGTGGGCCGTGTCAACAAAGGCCTCGAAGTCTCTGCGTTGGCCAAAGCGTTCATCCACCCCCCAGTAGCCCATCGGCAGATAGCCCCAGTCCACCGTTTCTTGCACGTTGGTGACGGGCATCAGGCTGATGCCATTCACTCCCAGGTCGGCCAGGTAGGGCAGGCGCTCGATTGCCTTCGGCAGATCCGCGGCGAATTCCGCCAGGTTCAACTCATAGAGCACCAGATCAGCCTCGGCCGGCGTGCGCCAGGAGTCCTCCTCCGTTGACCACACGTAGGGCTGATACCCCAGGCTGAACGAGGAGAGCTTGCCCACGCCGTATTCGCGGGCGAAGGGATCAGAGAGGAAATCGCGCGTGAGCACCGAACCATCCGGCAGGGTGCGGGTCACCTTGTAGCGGTACACGTATTGGCCGGGCCTGGCGAAGAGATGATCAGCAAGGGGCAAGCTGGCCGTCCAGATGTCACCCCAAGGATCCAGCTGGCCAGGGGCGAGGGAAAAGGGGCTCGCCGCAACGCCCTGGAGAAACTGGTCGGCCCAGTGGATGATCAGCACATCCACGGAGCAGCCGCTGCTGGCGGATACACCAGGCAGCAGGATTCCATCCTCAAAAGAGCCGCCGCTGAGCACACGGCTCGGGTCAAGGGCCTTTTCGTGAACGGTCTGGGC
>NZ_JBSYHW010000269.1:0-891 GCF_056108345.1 Cyanobium sp. NIVA-CYA 375
CACCTCTTCACCCCTGAATGAACCGACCATGCTGAACAACAAGTCCGTCCTCGTCACCGGTGGCACCGGTTCATTCGGCAAGACCTTCGTGCGCACCGTGCTGCAGCGCTACCCGGGCGTGAAGCGCCTGGTGATCTTCAGCCGCGACGAACTCAAGCAGTACGAGATGGCGCAGGAGTTCAGCCCGCGCGAGTTCCCGCAGATGCGCTTCTTCATCGGCGACGTGCGCGACGCCGCGCGCCTGAAGCGCGCCTGCGAGGGCGTGGACGTGGTCGTGCACGCCGCGGCGCTGAAGCAGGTGCCGGCCGCCGAGTACAACCCGATGGAGTGCATCAAGACCAACGTGCTCGGGGCGCAGAACGTCATCGAGGCCTGCCTGGACACCCGCGTGAGCCGTGTCGTGGCGCTGTCCACCGACAAGGCCGCCGCACCGATCAACCTGTACGGCGCCACCAAGCTGTGCAGCGACAAGCTCTTCGTGGCCGCCAACAACATCAAGGGCAGCCGTGACCTGCGGTTCTCGGTCGTGCGCTACGGCAACGTGATGGGCAGCCGCGGCAGCGTGATACCGTTCTTCGTCGAGAAGAGCGCCAGCGGCGTGCTGCCGATCACGGATCCGCAGATGACCCGCTTCAACATCAGCCTGCAGGAAGGCGTGGAGATGGTGCTGTGGAGCATCGAGAACGCATGGGGTGGCGAGATCCTGGTGCCCAAGATCCCCAGCTACCGCATCACCGACGTGGCCGAGGCAGTGGCGCCCCTGGCGGCCAAGCGGGTGGTCGGCATCCGGCCGGGCGAGAAGCTGCACGAGGAGATGATCACCGCCAGCGACAGCCTGAACACGGTGGACATCGCCCGCACTCGGCAGGATCGCGAAGTAGCGGCCGATGT
>NZ_JBSYHW010000270.1:0-891 GCF_056108345.1 Cyanobium sp. NIVA-CYA 375
GCAGATCTTTTCAAGGACGGTTCGATGCTCGCGCAGGAGGAGTGGAGTGCATGTCACGTCATGGCATGTGAGGACACCACACCGTCGCAGCTACTTGGGATTTCGGACGCCGCTGAATACGATAAAATTGCAATGGCAGGTGGAAGTTGGGACCGCCTTGTGCTCCCTCTCCATGCCTTAGTAAAGGTGGAGGGGGCCTATCGCTTTCAACGCGGGCTAAATAGTTTGCCCCGTACTCGACGTGCACCTGGCCAATATAGGGTTTTGTCGACTATGCACATCCCGAAGGCCTTATCGCGCTTTCCGGAGCGCTGGGACTTCAGCCGTTATGGACCTGCAGACCACGCCGCATATGCCGAGTTAGTTGGCTGGCTGGCAAAGCGTGCCTGGGATGCGGGCTTCACCCACTACGAGGTCTGGAACGAGGCCTCGGCCCTTGGCCATTGGGCAGATGACATGGCTGCGCTGATCGCACTCCATATTACGACTCATGAGACCGTTCGCAGTGTTGCACCGGACATGGTTGTGCTTGGCGGCTGCACCCACAGCTGGGATATGGATTTCCTTCGCAGGTTTTTCGAGGCAGGGGGGGGCGAGCACTGCGACGGGCTGGCCATACATGGCTATACCTACCAGCACGAGCGTCTGCCGGAACTATTCGACGCACTCGAGAGCATTATTGATACTCATGTCGTGTCGGACCGCGACTTCGGCCTGCATATAACGGAGGTTGGGTTCCGGATGCCAGCGTTCTCCGAGATGAGCCAAGCCGAATGTCTATCCCTCTTCACGCTCGAAGCCCAGACACGACCCCGCAGCGGCGTCCCATGGAGTGGTGTAACTCAGGGGGATCAGCCCCGGCGTAGCCGGGGCTGACGGCTCGCCTCCCTC
>NZ_JBSYHW010000271.1:0-889 GCF_056108345.1 Cyanobium sp. NIVA-CYA 375
CCGGCACCACGGGGCAGCTGATCGGGGCCCTGGGCCTGATCGGGCTGCTGGGCGCGCCCCTGCGGCGCATCGGCCGCGCACTCGAACAACGCACGGCCGCGCAGGTGGCGCGCGAGCGCATCGCCGAGTTCCTGGCCGATGCCGAGCCTCGCGCACCCGGCGCACCAGCCGATCCGAGGCCGGCCGATGGCAGCGTGCAGATCGCGGGCTGGCCGCTCAGCGAACGGCCCGGCCACACCTTTGCAGGGCACAGCACCGCCGGGCGCCGCGTCGCGGTGATGGGCGCACCAGGCAGCGGCAAGAGCGCGCTGCTCGAGACCCTGGCCCGCCTGCGCCCCCTGGCGGGCGGCGGCATCTGGTTCGGCGGCGTGCCCATCGACGACATCTCGGCACGCCGTTTCTCGCGCGCGGTGAGCTTCATCGCACCCGAGATGCCGCTGCTGCGGGGCACGGTGGCCAAGAACCTGCGTTACCGACGCAGCAGCGCGGACATGGCCGATCTGCAGGCAGCCTGCGACGCGGCCGGCTGGCAGCAGGCCCTGGACGAAGACACCCTGGAGCGCCGCGTGCGCGATGCCGGTGCCAACCTCACGGGGCAGGAGCGGCGGTCCCTGGCCCTGGCCAGGGCCCTGGTGGGCAAGCCGGTGCTGCTGCTGGTGGACGACATCGAGCATTGCCTGGCCGCCCCCACCGTGCAGGCGCTGCAACGGCTGTTCTCGGCCCACCAGGGCACGCTCGTCTACAGCACGCACGATGCGGCCCTGGCTGCGCTGGCCGACGAGGT
Organism: Cyanobium sp. NIVA-CYA 375; assembly: GCF_056108345.1. Taxonomy (NCBI): domain Bacteria; kingdom Bacillati; phylum Cyanobacteriota; class Cyanophyceae; order Synechococcales; family Prochlorococcaceae; genus Cyanobium; species Cyanobium sp. NIVA-CYA 375. The sequence continues at coordinate 785 of NZ_JBSYHW010000271.1, forward strand.
GTGGACGCTGGACGACCCGGCCCGGCATAAACGAGGAAGCTACGGGCCCGCCTGGCCGGCAGATAAGGGCCCATTTCCAGGGGGTGAGACGCCATTCGAAAACCT
>NZ_JBSYHW010000272.1:0-886 GCF_056108345.1 Cyanobium sp. NIVA-CYA 375
GACCGCGCCACCTTCAACATCGATCCGGCGAGCGTCGAGCGCCTGATCACGCCGCGCACCAAGGCCGTGATCGCCGTCGACATCTTCGGCCAGAGCGCCGACATGGTCCGCCTGCGCGAAATCTGCAACCGCCACGGCCTGAAGCTGCTGAACGACTGCGCGCAGGCGCCGGGCGCCTTCCACCACGGCCGTGCCGCGGGCACGCTGGCCGACATCGGCGGCTACAGCATCAATTACCACAAGCACATCCACTGCGGCGAAGGCGGCGTGCTCGTCACCGACGACGACCGCTACGCACGCCGGCTGCAGCTGATCCGCAACCACGCCGAGGCGGTGGTGAAGAGCGACGACCCGGTCGAGCTTTCCAACCTGCTGGGCCACAACTTCCGCATGGGCGAGCTCGAAGCGGCCATTGCCGCGGTGCAGCTGGGCCACCTGAAGGAGCGGGTGGCGCTGCGCCAGCAGGCCGCCGCGGCGCTGGACGCCGGCCTGGCCGGGCTGCCGGGCCTGGCGACGCCCGCCGTGCTGCCGGGCAACACCCACGCGTACTACATCTACGGCCTGCAGCTCGACACCGCGCGCCTGGGCCTGAGCCGCGAGCGCCTGCTCGAGGCGCTGCGTGCCGAAGGTGTGCCCGGCCTCGTCGGCAGCTACCAGAACCTGCACCTGCTGCCCCTCTTCCGCCACCGCATCGCGTATGGCACCCAGGGCTTCCCCTGGAAGGGCGCGCCGCAGGGCGACAGCACCATCACCTACGGCCCCGGCCTGTGCCCGGTGGCCGAAGACCTGCACGGCCGGAGTTTCTTCGGCCTGGCCCTGGGCCAGTTCGGCAACGACGGCCGCGCGGTGGCGCTCATCGTCGCCGCCTTCCGCAAGGTGTGGCCGC
>NZ_JBSYHW010000273.1:0-874 GCF_056108345.1 Cyanobium sp. NIVA-CYA 375
CTGCGCGGCGAGCGCGCCCTTGCCCTGCTTGCCGATCCCGCGCGGGGTCCGCACTGCGTCGATGATGTATGCCTCGGCCATGTCCAATTCCTATCGCCTGTCGAAAATGCAGTTGACGTGTCCGTAAACCTTGGCCAGCAACACGGCAAGAACTCAGTTGCAATCAAAAATGGGAGTAAGGCGATGTCGGAGGAACTGCTGACCGAGGTGCGGGACGGCGTACTGATCATCACGATCAACCGGCCCGAGGCCAAGAACGCGATGAACAAGGCGGCTGCCGAAGGGATCGCCGCTGCGGTCGACCGGCTCGACTCGGACGACTCGCTGCGGGTCGGGATCCTGACCGGCGCGGGCGGGACGTTCTGCTCCGGCATGGACCTCAAGGGCTTCCTGCGCGGCGAGCGGCCCAGCATCGAAGGGCGCGGGTTCGGCGGGATTACCGAGAAGGGCCCGGTCAAGCCGCTGATCGCTGCGGTCGAGGGCTATGCGCTCGCCGGCGGGATGGAGCTGATGATCAGCTGCGACCTGATCGTGGCGCACAAGGACGCCAAGTTCGGCATTCCCGAGACCAAGCGCGGCCTCGCCGCTGCCGCGGGCGGTCTGATGAAGCTGCCCCGGATGATCCCGCCCAAGATCGCGATGGAACTGGCGCTGACCGGCGACTTCATTGACACCTCGCGCGCTTACCAGCTGGGCCTCGTCAACCGGATCACCGATGGTTCCGCACTCGACGCCGCGATCGAACTGGCGGGCGCGATCACCGCCAACGGCCCGACCGCCGTGCGCGTGTCGAAGCAGATCGTGGTCGAGTCGGCCGGCTGGTCGCAGGACGAGATGTGGGAAAAGCAGGGTGCTCTGCTGCCGCAGGTGTTCA
>NZ_JBSYHW010000274.1:0-873 GCF_056108345.1 Cyanobium sp. NIVA-CYA 375
CATGAAGCTCGATGCCGCGTGCCTGCAGCCGCAGCCGAGGCCGCGCGCCGGGCTGCCCCGGGCGAACGCCCTGGGCCTGGACGTGCGCAAGGCCGAGCAGCTGCTCGGCCGCAAGCTGCCCAGCGCGCACGAGGTCGCAGCCGCGCTCGCCACCGCTTTCCAGCAAGAGAACGACCATGTCCACGCCTGAGCCCATTCGCATCGGCCGCACCGACCTGGCGCTCGACCAGCCCAGCTACTTCATCGCCGACATCGCCGCCAACCACGACGGCGACCTGCAGCGCGCGAAGGACCTGATCTGGCTCGCCAAGGAGTCCGGCGCCGACTGCGCCAAGTTCCAGCACTTCAAGGCACAGTCGCTCGTTTCCGACCGCGGCTTCCGCGCGCTCGGTGGCCAGCAGAGCCACCAGGCGGCCTGGGGCAAGCCGGTGTTCGACGTCTACCGCCAGTACGAGCTGAACCGCGAGTGGAACCACGAGCTGGCCACCACGGCCAAGGTCGCCGGCATCCACTTCATGACCACGCCCTACGACGACGAGGCCGTGGACAGCGTGAACGCGCTCGTGCCGGCCTGGAAGATCGGCTCGGGCGACATCACGCACGTGAGCTTCGTCAAGCGTGTGGCGCGCACGGGCAAGCCGATCCTCATCGCCTGCGGTGCCTCCACGCAGGGCGATGTCGACCGCGTGCTGCGCGCCGTGTTGCCGGTGAACCGCCAGCTCGTGCTGATGCAGTGCAACACCAACTACACCGGCTCGCTGGAGAACTTCCGCTACATCAACCTGAACGTGCTGAAGACCTTTGCGCTGCGCTACCCCGGTGTGCTGCTGGGCCTGTCGGACCATTCGCCCGGCCACGCCACGGTGCTGGGCG
>NZ_JBSYHW010000275.1:0-872 GCF_056108345.1 Cyanobium sp. NIVA-CYA 375
CCCCTTCCGCCCGGCCAGTGGCAAGCAGCCTGGCGGCTTCGAAGCCTTCAACGTGCAGACCCTGGGCAGCAGCGTGTTCGTCGGCTACGGCCGCCAGGTGCCGCCCGACCCCACCCAGCCGCCGCCCGCCGAAGGCCGCCTGGCCGAGTTCGACAACAGCGGCAAGCTCGTGGCCCGCTGGTTCGGCCGCGGCTTCCTCAACTACCCCTGGGGCATCGCACCGGCACCCAAGGACTTCGGCCTGTACGCCGGCTGCATGCTGGTGGGCAACTTCGGCGACGGCACCGTGGTGGCCTTCCACCCGCGCCTGCGCGTGGCGCTGGACTACGTGCGTGACGCCAGCGGCAAGAAGGTCGTGATCGAGGGCCTGTGGGGCCTGCAGTTCGGCAACGGCGAGAGCCTCGGCGAGGCCAACCACCTGTACTTCGCGGCCGGCGTCGAGAAGGAGACCGAGGGCCTGTTCGGCAAGCTGCGCGCCAACCCGAACACGCTGCCGGCGCTCAGCGGCTTGTCGATCTGCCAGTGAAGCCGGGCCCGGGCGCGGCAGGCTCGATCGCCGTCGCCCGGGGCGACCTGCAGCACCACCTGGCTGCCCTGGCCTGGCTGGACGTGACGGCACCCCTGGCACGCGAACACCTGGCGCTGCCCTCGGACCTGTACCTCGTCACCGTCTACGGCGACGACGGGCTCGAGTGCGGCCCGGCGCAGGAGCCCGGTGGCCTGCAGGTGCTGGTGTCGCTGTTGCGCACGCAGCCGGCCCGCTTCCGTTCACACGGGCAGGGGCGGCTGGCGGTGGCGCTGCTGACCCCGGCCGGGCTGTTGAAGGTGCTGCGCGCGCCGCTGCAGGGCCTGGCCGACCGCCGCCTGCCGCT
>NZ_JBSYHW010000276.1:0-868 GCF_056108345.1 Cyanobium sp. NIVA-CYA 375
CATGGAGCTGGTCGCCTGCCGCCCCTGGCTAGAACGCCCCCATCATGGCCGCGAGTTCCTTGCCCAGCGCTTCGGCGCCGATCTTCATGCCCGTGATTGCGCCCCCGGCCAGCGCCAGGAGGAGTGCCAAAACCAACAAGCCCAGCAGGCCAAGTGCCGTCATGCCAAATGCTCCGTCAAGAAAGGGTGAGTCAAGGGTTGGGATCCGGGGAAAGACGAGCGCGGTCACTGCGCCTGCACGCGCCGGTGGGTGAGCTCGGAGGCGATCTCGTTCACGACCTCGGCCATCATCGAGGCCTTTTGCGAGTCGCCGTGCTGCGCAAAGAGCATCTGCGCTTCGCGCGCGAGCGCCAAGGCCTCATCAAGGGGGCTGGCCACCGGGTCCTGGCCTTCGGCGGTGACGGAGGTCGGTTCGGGCACCAGGCCGCGCAACACGTTGGCTTTGTTCGCAATCGTGTTGGCGTACTCCAGTGGCGTGTCGCGCGGGTTGCGCACTTTCAGCGCTTCGTCGTAGGCGGCCAGTGCGCGCAGGTTGTTCTCCAGCACGTGGCTGCTGCTGGCGTACTGCAGCGCATTGCCCAGGTTGTTGTTGATCATCGCGTACTCGCTGGGGTGGTCCACGAGGTTGATGACCTTGAGCACTTCCTCGAACGACTGCACCGCCAGGGCCTCGCGCATGCGGCCGCGCTCGTCGGTGGCGGGCATGGACAGGTAGCAGATGGCCAGGTTGTTGTGCAGCACCGCGTACTCCTGCGCGAAGCGCTCGCGCGTGAAGGTGCGCAGCGCGCGGTGGTAGGCCGCAATCGCGTCGGTGATGCGGCCGCGGCCCTGGCCGCACAGGGCCTGCAGCACGAGGCCCAGGTTCAAT
>NZ_JBSYHW010000277.1:0-862 GCF_056108345.1 Cyanobium sp. NIVA-CYA 375
GTGAAGATCATCACCGGCATCGGCACCACCCTCAGCGGCCGGCTGCTGCTGTTCGATGCTCTTGCCATGAAGTTCAGATATCGGGTGGATCGGCGGCTTCTCAATGCCTTCCAGCCGTCCGTCCCGGTCCTGGTGAGCCAGGAGGACGCCCGGACCCTGTCGACGGCCCTGTCCCGCCCGGTCCGGGTCGAGACCGACGCGCTCTATGTCGGGATGGACCCGGCTCGCCCTGCGGTAGGCGATATCCGCATCCGCTATACGGCGGCACCGGCCGGGTCCGTCAGCGTGGTTGCGGCCCAGAGCGGCGGCGCGCTGGCCCCCTTCACCGCGCGCAGCGGTGCAGAGATCTTCCTCGTGACCCCGGGCATGGCGACCGCGCAAGAGATGCTTCAGCAGGCGAGGGACGGGAACCAGGTCCTCACCTGGGTGCTGCGCCTCGGCGGTGTGGTCGGCCTGATCGTCGGTTTCGGGATGATCCTCGCACCCTTGCCGACCCTGGCCGACGTCCTGCCACCGCTGGGAGCAGTCGTCCGCTTCGGTACGGGAACCCTGGCCGCGATCGGCGGGGTGGCGGTCGGCGTGGTGGTGATCGCCGTTGCCTGGTTCGCGGTCCGCCCTGTGTTTTCCTTGCTGAGCGTTGCCGGAATCGGGCTGGTTGTTGCAGCGGTCCTCTGGGTCAAGCGCCCCGCCAGGACAGTCCCTCGAACCGGCTGAGCCTCCGGTCCGGCCCCACGCAGGGCGGCCAAGCTGCCGACGGTGAGTTCAGTCCAACGCGAAATTGCCTCCACCGGGCGCAGACAGGCTCCATCGGTGCTGTCAGTCCAACGACAACTTGTCTCCACTGAGCGCAGATAGGGCAGGG
>NZ_JBSYHW010000278.1:0-861 GCF_056108345.1 Cyanobium sp. NIVA-CYA 375
CATCCGCATCCCCACCAGCGACAATTTCTGGTCGATGGGCGATACCGGCCCGTGCGGCCCGTGCAGCGAGATCTTCTACGACCACGGCGCGCACATCCCGGGTGGCCCCCCGGGTAGCCCGGACGAGGATGGCGACCGCTTCATCGAGATCTGGAACCTGGTGTTCATGCAGTTCGAGCAGGCCGCCGACGGCACCCGCACGAACCTGCCCAAACCCTCGATCGACACTGGCATGGGGCTGGAGCGCATCGCCGCCGTGATGCAGGGCGTGCATGATAACTACGACATCGACACCTTCCGCGCACTGATCGCGGCGAGCGAAAGCCTGACCGGCGTTGCCGCGCAAGGCGAGCAGCGCGCCAGCCACCGTGTGATTGCCGATCACTTGCGCTCGACCAGCTTCCTGATGGCCGACGGCGTGTTGCCCTCGAACGAAGGCCGCGGCTATGTCCTGCGCCGGATCATGCGCCGCGCCATGCGGCACGCTCACTTGCTGGGCGCGAAGCAACCGCTGATGCACCGGCTCGTGCCGGCGCTGGTGGCGGAAATGGGCCAGGCCTATCCCGAGCTTCAGCGCGGCCAGGCGCTGATCGAGGAAGTGCTGGAGCGCGAGGAGACCCAGTTTCGCCGCACGCTGGAGAAGGGTCTCGGTCTGCTCGACGAGGCCACCGGTTCGCTGGGTGAAGGCGACGAGCTCGACGGCGAGACTGCATTCCGTCTCTACGACACCTACGGCTTCCCTTACGACCTGACCGAAGACGCGCTGCGTGCGCGTGGGATCGGGATTGATCGCGCCGGCTACGATGCCGCCATGGCTCGCCAGAAGGTCGCTGCCCGCGCGGCCTGGAAGGGCTCCGGTCA
>NZ_JBSYHW010000279.1:0-859 GCF_056108345.1 Cyanobium sp. NIVA-CYA 375
CCACGCCAGCCTCAACGCCAACGAGGCGGTGGGGGTGAGCGAGGCGCCCCGGGGCACGTTGTTTCACCACTACCGAGGCATTCAAGAGAACTAAAGATGGTAAAATCAACTAACAAAGGTGAATTCCCTAATTCTGTAAGCTGGCTAGACATCGACTTTATTAAAGAACAGGTTGGCACTGGGGCTCCGATCTCTATACGCAGTGATCTGTGTGTTGAGCATCTTTCTCATCAAGACAAAATTAACTTAGCAAGAGAACTGATTGAAGCAGCAGATGACTCTTTCTCGCTCAAATTAAATCGATGGTTTGCTCCTGATGAGTACCTTGCCGCCAGGCCAGATGTACTCGAAGCAAGAATGAATCCGGCCCTTCACTTCTTCGCAACAGGATATATCGAGATTGGAGTCAAGAATTACGACGATCCAGATAAACGGTTGCTCGATAGTCTAAGTACTTCATCAGTCAGCCAGAGCTATTTTGATCCGGAAGCGATTAAAGGTCAATGGCAAAGAGATTTAGATCAAAGCCTTATTCGTTCTGCTTTGGAAGTTTCAGCCCTAATTAAAATAGCTTGCGCTGGTTCAGGCGCTTTGTTTATTAGTATATCGCATGATGATCCATTCTCCAACAGTGGTGGAATCCAAAAAGTTATTCGTGAAGAGCTCGATCTATGCAAAGTAAATAATATTACACATCTGAATATTACGCCTGCGCAGCCCCTCCCATTCCCTGCCAGTGTCACCAAGAAATCATTGGATAATGTTGTCAGTATTTTCATCAATGGGAAGATTGAGTGCTACATGTATGAAGTTGCGCTTAGTCAATTAAATGATCAAGTACGGGACATTCCGACCATTC
>NZ_JBSYHW010000280.1:0-858 GCF_056108345.1 Cyanobium sp. NIVA-CYA 375
ATCGACGCATTAGTCATGTCCTCAAGCCCCCGGATGTACTGATCAGAGGGGTGACAACTTTCCTGAAACTGGGGGCAGCGGCTTCCCCAGCGCCGATCCGGATGAGGTCGGCTCGCATGGCGGGCAGCCATGGAATCGACTCGGCATGCATTTCTTCCAACCGTGCAAGTAGATCGAGGCCATCGACGTACATCAAGGCGGCCTGCGGATAAGCGAGAACCAATCGATGGATCCAGATGGCACCGAGGCGGCAGCACTGCTCCTCATGGACAGCGGCCCATTGGGGCTGAGCCGGCTCCTGCTCCCTCAAACCACGAAAGATTCGGGCCCCTTCCAGCGCGTGGGTGACAGCGGCACCGATGTCGGTTTCGCCGAGCTCGATCATGCGCTTGTGCGCAACTAACCCCATCTCCAGGGATCCGTCAAAAGGCAGTACTGGCCGCTGAGGCAACCCGCCGATTTCAGCCCCAGGATCACGATTGAGTTCGTCGGTCAACGCAAAATCAAACAAACAGCGAAGAGTTAAGGCCTGGCTATGCGCCTATGGGGCCAGGATTAGCGAACACTCTACGGTTCAGCTAGTTGCAAGCTGATTTTAGCATTAAAGCCATTGCATCGGGTAAATTCGAGAGCATAACTGGCCAGAAACGAAGCAAATGGGATCGCCAATCAAATCGGCTGCCTAATGCCTCTCTCGGCGATGATTCACGACTGGCTGGCGGCAATAGATGTGATCAATTGCCGCAGCTGCTTAAGAACACAGTCTTGCATGAACCCCTCCAGCGGTTCATGGTTCGCCCCTTCCCGAGCCGCTTGCACAGTACCAGTGCCGCCTGATCAAGCCATGCCGCTTCTGCC
>NZ_JBSYHW010000281.1:0-857 GCF_056108345.1 Cyanobium sp. NIVA-CYA 375
CGTCAAAACCCTTGCGAATCTTGGGGGTGTTCCGCCGCGATGCCGGGCAGTGGCAGCTGGCCCACCGGCATGCCGACCCGTTGGTCGAGGGCATCAGCCTGGAGCAGGCGGCGGCACTGGCCGCGGGGCGCGCATGAAGGCCGACCCGATGCTGATCACCTGGGCCCTCGTCAACTTCTGGGTGCTGGGGCAGATCTGGCTGGCGCAATGGGTGATCTATCCGCTGTTCCAGCACGTGGGCGCGACGGAGTACATCGGCTACCACCGGTTCTATGCGCAACGCATCCCGCTGCCGGTGATCGTGCCTGGCTTCGCGAGCTTCGTGCTGCCGGTGCCGCTGGCGATCTTCGGCCCGGCGCTGCCGGCCTGGATGCACGCCGCCAACATCGGGCTCGGGCTGGTCGGCCTGGTGGTGACGGTGGCGCTGGAGATTCCGCGCCACGCCAGGCTGGAGCGGGACGGCAAGGACGACACGGTGATCGCAGAACTGATCCGCTACAACGGGCCGCGCACGGCCAGCATCACGCTGCAGGCCGGCATCACGGTGGCGATGCTCGCCCACGCAGCGTGAGCCCGGCGGGTCAGTTCACCGCACCCAACGCGGGTGATGGCACGGTTTCATCGGCCCGGCGCTGCCCGCGGCCGGGCACCCCACCAGGCAGCAGCTCCATCACGCTGAACACCGGGTGCCGCAGGGCGCCCGGCACGAACCACGCGGCCCGGTTGCTGTCCCGCGTGCCCTGCCCTCGCAGCGGCGAGTCGGCACGCAGCAGCCAGTTGCCGGCGTCGAAGCTGGCGGCTGTGCGGCGTACTCCGGCTGGTTGCAAGTCAGCAGTATTCGCTGGCGTTCCTCCTCG
>NZ_JBSYHW010000282.1:0-847 GCF_056108345.1 Cyanobium sp. NIVA-CYA 375
CGCCGATGCACCCCTACACGCAGCGCCTGATCAGCAGCACGCCGGGCGAGGGCGGCAGCATCGCCGCGCTCGAGCCCGTGCCCGGCAACATGCCCGACCTGCGCCGCGACGACCTGCCGGCCTGCCGCTTCGCCGAGCGCTGCCCGCGTGCGGCCGAGCGTTGCCGCACCGAGGCGCCGCGGCTCGACCCGCTGGCCGAGCATGCGGTGGCCTGCTGGTTCCCGAACGGCAGCGTGGCCGTGCCGAACGCCGAGGTGGCCCATGCTTGAGACGCCTCTGCTGTCGATCGAAAGGCTGAACAAGCGCTACCCCGTCACCGGCAAGAAGGGGGCGCTGCTGCACGCGGTGGACGACGTGTCGTTTGCCATCGGCGCGGGCGAGAGCGTGGGCCTGGTGGGCGAATCGGGCTGCGGCAAGAGCACGCTGGTGCGGCTGCTGGCGCGCCTGCACGACGCCAGCGACGGCCGCATCGTCTTCGAAGGCCAGGACCTGGCCACGACCCCGGCGCTGAAGTTCGCGCGCGACCCGCGCCGCACCCACATCCAGATGGTGTTCCAGGACCCGACCGACAGCCTGAACCCGCGCTTCACTGCGCGCGAGACCGTCGCCGAGCCGCTGGTGCTGCTGGCCGGCCTGCGCGGCGCGGCGGCGCAGGCGCGGGTGGACGAGGTGGCCGAGCAGGTGGGCCTGCCGCTGGCACTGCTCTCGCGCTACCCGCACCAGCTCTCGGGCGGGCAGAAGGCCCGCGTGGGCATCGCGCGCGCACTGGCCGTGAGGCCGCGCCGGCTGATCCTCGACGAGCCGACCGCAGCGCTCGACGTGTCGGTGCAGGCCGTCGTGCTGCAGC
>NZ_JBSYHW010000283.1:0-846 GCF_056108345.1 Cyanobium sp. NIVA-CYA 375
AGCGGCTTGCGGCCAATGTGGCGATCAGCCACTGGATGGCCCAGCGCCAGCCCCTGCCCCGCCTGCAGGTGATCCCAAACCCCGTGAGCCTGGCGCCCTACCCCTGGTCGCCAGCCGCCAGCCGCCCGATCCCGCTGTTGTTCCTCGGCCGCCTGGTGAGCGAGAAGGGCCTCGATGTGCTGCTTGAGGCCCTGGCCCTGCTGGCTGCCAGGCCCGCCTCCCTGCGCCCCCGGCTGCTGGTGGTGGGCGATGGCCCGATGCGCCAGCCCTGGCAGCAGCTCACCGATCGCCTCGGCCTCCGTGATCAGGTGGAGTTTCTCGGCGCCTTCAGCGCAGCCGAGCTGCCGGCCCTGCTCAACCAGGCCCGCATCGGCGTGGTGCCTTCGGCCTGGGAGGAGCCGATGGGCCTGGTGGCGGTGGAACTGCTCGCCGCCGGCCTGATCCCGGTGGTGGCCCAGCGGGGCGGCCTGGCCGAGAACATCGGCCGCATCGGCCGCAGCTTCGCCAACGGCGATGCGGCAGCGCTGGCGGCTTTACTGGTTGATCTGCTCAGCTCGCCGCCCATTCCGGAAACCAACGCCGCCCAGGAGCTGGCCGCAGCCTTCGCGCCGATGGCGATCGCCGAGCGCTACGAAGGGCTCTACCGGCAGATCGGCCGCCGCTCTGCTCCCCGCGGCTAATGCGCATCCTGATCAGCCATCCCACCGGCAATGCCAATGTGCGCGCCGCTGCCGAAGCCTTTTACGCGGCCGGCTGGCTGGAGGCATTTCACACCGGCCTCGCCTGGCCGGCCTACTCCTGGTTGCCAGCGGCCCTGCAGCGGCGTGGTGTGCGGCTGCCTGCCCG
>NZ_JBSYHW010000284.1:0-846 GCF_056108345.1 Cyanobium sp. NIVA-CYA 375
AGCGCCCCGAGCATGCCCTGGGTGCCTGCAGCCAGCGGCACAGGCGCGAAGTCGCCTCCGGCCACCCGGGCCACGACGGCCTCGGCTTCCTCGAGATCGCCACCCAGACGACTCGACAGGCGTCGCGACACCCACCAGCCGATGGCGCAGACGGCCCCGAAGAGGCCCACTCCGGCGGCCAGGACGAAGCCCACCAGCCGGTCCACGCGCCGCTGCGTGGCTTCACGCTGGCTCTGCACCGTGGATTCGAGGGCCTTGCGCAGCTCGGCCGAGAGCGACTCGAGCTCGCCGTAGGCGATCATCACCTCGTCGTTGTCGGGCGAAGGCTTCTTCATCGCCCCGATGGCCGCCATCCCGCGGGACCACTCGAGGAGCTTCGGCCCCAGCGCTTCCGGAGCCTGTTTCAGGTGACCCTCGAAGTGCTCCTGGGCCTGGTGGAGGGCCTCGGTCGAGGCCTTGGAGCCACTGGTCAGGATCAGTTCGTTGAGCGCACGCAGGTTGGCGTTGACACCATCCTGGAGCTGGAGCACCGCATGCGTCTGCAGGTTGGCCTCGTGCACGTCGACCGAACTGCGCCACCCGGCCAGCCCTGCGGCCAGACAGGCCGCAGCCGCGAAACCGAAGCCCAGGGTGATCAGGCGCCGGGTCGTGATGCTCTTGAACGACATCGCCGGCTTCAACGCTGGACCGCGTTGCCGGCCGACTCCCATTCGGCGAATCCCCCACGCATGTACATCACGTTGCGGTGCCCGGCCTTCACCGCCAACACGGCTGCCTTGTACGACTTCCAGCCGGTCGGGCCGTCGCTGTAGAACACGATCGGGGCGGCCTTGTCGGCGGGCAGCT
>NZ_JBSYHW010000285.1:0-844 GCF_056108345.1 Cyanobium sp. NIVA-CYA 375
CCGACGACGTGCTGGCCGGGCTTGGCCTCAATGAGCGCCAGTTGAAAGCACTCCCCGCCATCCGGCGGCAGCCGCGATTTGCCAACAGCGACTATCAGGCGACCACGGGCGCCAGCCGCGCCACCGCCAAGCGCGATCTCGAGGAACTGATTGCCAAGGGACTGATCGTGCCGCAAGGGAGCGGCCGCGGCGCCTACTACGAGTTTGCCCGCAAACGGCCCAGCAATGGCTCAAATGGCCCAAGCCTCCGCCGGGCAATGGAACGCCCAGCCCCGCCTCGTTGCCGAGCTGCACGCCCAGCTCACCGGGCCCGCGGAACTAGAGCTGGTGCGTTCGGTGTTTCGGCTGCATCCCGAGGTGAAGAGCGCCACGATGTTCGGCTCACGCGCCAAGGGCACCCACAGCGACCGCTCGGATGTGGGCCTGGTGGTGGCTGGCGACATCGAGCCGCTCTGCGCCGAGGCGATCGCATCGGAGTTGGAGGAGCTGCCGTTGCCGTATCGGTTTGACGTGCAATCCCTGGCTCACATTCAGCACCGCAAACTGCTGGAGCACATTCAACGGGTGGGCATTCGCATCTACCCGGCGCCATGACAGTGATTCCCCGGATGCCGAACTTCGCCTGTGAACGGCACGGCCTGTTCGCCGAGGGAGAGAAACTTGAGCTGGCCATCCAAGTCAACCTGAGGGGGCTGGGTTATGGCGGGTGAATAGGAGGAAACAACGCTCGGCGAATGTGCCGAGTTGTTGTCTGGCGGTATTCCGTTCAAGGGCAACGAGGCGTTCTGGTCTGGGCCCATACCAGGGGTCAGTGCGAAAGACATGAAGTCATTCCGCCTTCACG
>NZ_JBSYHW010000286.1:0-844 GCF_056108345.1 Cyanobium sp. NIVA-CYA 375
GAGCTGCTGGGCATCGAGCCGGGCGAGTTCATCGCCGACGGCATGCTGATGCACCGGCTGCGCCACGAGGACGACCGGCCGCGGATCGAGGCCGCCACCGAGGCCGCCAACAGCAGCCTCGCACCGCTGCGCACCGAGTACCGCGTGCGCCTGGCCGACGGCCGCGTGAAGTGGGTGCTGGTGCTCAGTGCGGCCGCGCCGCCCGAGCAGGGGCTGCCGGTGCGCGTGGGCATGGTGTTCGACATCACCGCCCGCAAGCAAGCCGAACAGGCGCTGCAGGCCAGCGAGGCGCGCATGCAGCAGCTGCTGTCGCTGCTGCCGGGCGTGGTGTACCGCCTCCACGTGTCGCCCGATGGCCAGCGCCGCTACGGTTTCGTGAGCGACTACGTGCGCACGCTCTACGGCCTGGAACCGGCCGAGGTGCTGGCCGATGGCGATGCCCTGGCCCGCCGCCGCCACCCCGACGACGCCGCCGCCACCGAGGCCGTGGCCCTGCCGGGCATGCTGCGCGGCGACGAGCTGCACTACGAGACGCGCATGATCGCGCTCGACGGCACCGAGCGCTGGGTGGAGGTGCACAGCCGCGAGGCGCCGCCCGAAGACAACAGCGGCACGCGCGAGCGTGTGGGCGTGCTGCTCGACATCACGAAGCGCAAGCGCGCCGAGCTGCAGCTGGCCGCGCAGGCCGAGGTCTGGAAGCGGGCCATCGAGGCCAGCGGCGACGGTGTCTGGGACTGGCACATCCGCGAGGGCATCGAGCTGCTGTCGCCCCAGTGCAAGGCGCTGTACGGCTTTGCGCCCCACGAGCTGCCCGACACCCCCGACGCGCTCGACGAGCGCACGC
>NZ_JBSYHW010000287.1:0-843 GCF_056108345.1 Cyanobium sp. NIVA-CYA 375
GCAGCCAGATCGATTTCGCGACGCTGGCAGCCGGGCAGACAGTGACGCTGCTGACCGAACCTTCGCGGCAGCCCGGTTTCGGCAATGGCAATATCACCGGGACTGACCTCACCGCCGGTCCGGGGGAGAGCAGCGTGACCTCGACCTTCGGGTCGGTCGCCATTGGCGGGCAGACCACTGTGGCCGGCGGGCTGACGGTCGGGGCCGATGTCGACATCACCCTCGGCACGGTCGCGGTGCAAGGCGGCGACCTTGCCGCAACGGCGGGCGGCGCGATTGCGCTCGGCTCCGCATCGGTCAGCGGCAATGCAGGCCTGACTGCGGGCGGGTCGATCACTGCGACGGGCGACCTGGTGGCAGGCGGCACGCTGACCCTGCTGGCGCAGACCGGCGCGATTGCCGCGCGTGACCTGATCGCCAGCGGCGTTTCGGCCACGGCGGCAGGCAGCATCGGCCTGCGCGACATCACTCTCTCGGGCGGCGGCGCGAACCTGGTTGCGGGCGGCGATGTCGCCCTGCGGGATGTGAGCGGGGCCGGTGCGGGCGGCGTCTCGATTGCCGCTGACGGCAATCTCGGGTTCGATGATATTGTCAGCGACGGCGGCGTGTCCCTGCTGGCCAGCAATGGCGCGATTGACGGCCTCAGCGTGACCTCCGGCGACGCTGTTTCGGTTGACGGGCAAAGCGTCGGGCTGGGTTCGGTCAGCGCGACAGGCGATGTGTTCGGCAATGCCGAAAGCGGCGCGCTGGTGGCGAGCTCGATCACCTCCACCTCTGGCGAGGTGTTCCTGCAAGCAATCGCCGATGTCGTAGTGCACCAGGCCTGGCTTGACGGTGTCTAGA
>NZ_JBSYHW010000288.1:0-841 GCF_056108345.1 Cyanobium sp. NIVA-CYA 375
GCGGCGGCGGCCCTTTCGGTCGGCACCATGCAGCGCTATGGCAAGGGCAGTGACCCGGCAGAGGCATTGCGGCAAGCCATGCTCGCGATGATCGATGATCCGTCGATTGCAGGTTCGGAACAGCCCCTGCTGTGGGCGCCGTTTGTGTTTATCGGGCGTTAGCACCTCTCGGCAGGACCACGATCTCGACCGCCTGATCCGGCGTCAGGTAGCGTGCGGCCATGGCCTGGATGTCAGCCGGAGTCAGCGCTTCGTAGCGCGCCCTCGCGGTCAGGTAGCGGCTGATGGCGTCGGGCTTGCTCTGGGCCCTGCGTGCCAGCGTTTGCCAGCCGCTGTTGCTCTTGAGCAGGTTGTCCAGCCGTTCAATGATCGGTTGCCGTGCACGCTGGAACGTGTCGGCATCGACCGGCTCGGCGATCAACGCGGCGATCGTCTCGCGAATGGCAGCGCTGGTGGGGTCAACTTCCGACGGTTCGACGGTGGCCGTCACGCCGAACGTGCCGTAACCCGGCCAGACGTCGCTCTGCTGGCTGGACACGCTGGGGGAGTAGGTCTTGCCGAGCCGCTCGCGCAGCGCCTCGGTCACCTTCAGGTCCATGATTGCCCGCAGCAGGTTCAGGCTCGAGACGGTCGCGACATCGCTGTCATCGGTTGTCTGCCACACCTGCCGGACCAGCGCCTGGTCAGCCTCGCCATTGTGGTACAGCACCCGTCGCGCATGGTCGCTGGTAAAGCTGCGGTCGCGATTGTCCGCATAAGTGCGGAACTGGTCTTCCCGCGGCGGCAGAGCGCCGAGCGTACGTGCGACAAGGTCGATTGCTGCCACTTCGTCGATGTCGCC
>NZ_JBSYHW010000289.1:0-839 GCF_056108345.1 Cyanobium sp. NIVA-CYA 375
CCCGCCCGGTGATGGGCGCCGCTGTGGGCATGTGCCAGACCTGCCCGAGGGCTTCGTCTCGTGTGCCGAGCGTCATCAGCCCGCCCGCGAAATCGTCGATGTACGTGGGGTTGAGCGGCGACTCAAGGCTGCCGGGCCAGAACATCCTGCGTCCACGGATGGCCGACTCGAAGAGGTTCGCGCCCAGCAGCGATTCGACGCCCGGGCCGTACAACTCCGAGGCACGCCCGATGGCTGCGCGCACGCTCCCCTGCCGATGGGCTTCGAGCAAGGTGGCCGCGAGTTGAGCCCGCAGCGCACCCAGCACGCCGGCAGGTCGCTGCGGATGCTCCTCGGTCAATGGACCGGTCGGCCGGCCATACATCCACGTGTCATCTGCAAAGACAAGCACGGCATCGACACGGCCTGCCGCCACGATGAGGTTGTTCATCACCCGGGGAAACAGGGCGTGCCACTGCGTGAAGGGCGGATTGACACAGTTGTAGACAACAGCTGCACCCTTGCACACCTCGCACAAGCGCGCTAAATCGAGTGCATCAGCCGGTACCGCTTCAACGCCGGCAGGCAGCCCCGGCGGAAGACTTCGGGCCACGGCACGCACGCGCACCCCGGCGCAAGCCAGCGTGCGCACGAGCGCGCTTCCCGTACCACCCGTGGCGCCCACGACCACATGGAGTTGGTCTGTATCGAAGGTCATAAAGTTGCTCCGGCGGAGATCTGATGACAGATCAGCGGCGCCGCTTGGTGCAAGCAGCTGAAGTGCGAGAGGCCTTCCAGCAGATGGAGTCGTCTGCAGTTCGGCAGCTTGTCTTGCAGGCTGGTTGCCATGTCGGCAGGCG
>NZ_JBSYHW010000290.1:0-839 GCF_056108345.1 Cyanobium sp. NIVA-CYA 375
CCTGTTTGTTCCATAAGAACAAGAGTGGAACGAAAATTTGTTCCAGGCGGTCTGGCGATACACTCTAGCCGGTTCCCCGCATCCGGAAATCAAACTTTTCCGTAGAGTTAGCAGGCACCGAGACCTCGACAATCAGGGTGCCGTCCTTGACCTCGGTCTTGTGCTTCGGCCATTTCGCTTCCCATTCACCCGACCAGCCGAGCACCACCCGCACA
The DNA here is from genome assembly GCF_056108345.1 of Cyanobium sp. NIVA-CYA 375. Taxonomy (NCBI): domain Bacteria; kingdom Bacillati; phylum Cyanobacteriota; class Cyanophyceae; order Synechococcales; family Prochlorococcaceae; genus Cyanobium; species Cyanobium sp. NIVA-CYA 375. The sequence continues at coordinate 216 of NZ_JBSYHW010000290.1, forward strand.
CGAATCGGATGGGCGTTGGCATTGCTGATCTCGGCCCGCATTTTACGCCATTTGCGCCCTTCCTCGGGTGGGTCGCCGGTCCCGCTAAAGCTGCATTGGCTGAACACCTGAGCGCTCTCGCCCATAGCCAGCTCGATGTCCTGCCCCACCGCATAGTCGCGCAGCGAAGGTTCGGCGACCAGCCGGGTGCCATACCCGCTCGGCTCGAACACGGTCAGCCCGCCTTGTGGCAAAGCGACGCCCAGACCCTTCTTCTTCTCGTTGCGGGTGACCAGCAGCACCTGTGCCTCGTCCAGCTCGTCCGGCGACTCGGCCCTTTCGTAACGACCATACGGGTCGCACCCGATGCGGTAGAGGTAGTGGGCGGTGACATCGTCCTGGTTGAGGAAAGCGACCTGCTTCAGACCCTTGGCCGCGACGGTAACCGGGAACGGTACCCGGTAAAGCTTGAGATCGCCCAGCTGCTCTTCCTCGGCAGAGATCACGCTGACGGCCATCGGCACATCCTGCAGTGCCCCGGTGCGCTTTCGCGCAGTCACAATGATCGAGCTTTCTGCATACGCTGCGGGAGCCGGGGGTGGCGGTGGAGGCGGCGGTGGCGGATAAGGGCCGTAGAACGGCACC
>NZ_JBSYHW010000291.1:0-833 GCF_056108345.1 Cyanobium sp. NIVA-CYA 375
TATCGACGCATTAGTCATGTCCTCAAGCCCCCGGATGTACTGATCAGAGGGGTGACAACTTTCCTGAAACTGGGGGTCAAAAAATGTAAGTGCCGATAGTTTTTCGTGAAACTGTCGTAGACTTACTAGGGTCACACATGAATTGAGTTCGGATTCAAGCTCGTCGAGGAACGATGGTCTAATAACTCTAAGTATCTTGTCTTCCTCTGTGTAATGTGCCCCAATTCTCCTCCGCTCCTGATCCAGCATGACGCTTTGGAACATCGAACCAAAGATGGCAGGGCTGATGGCTGCCCAATTAAACCTGCAGGCTGCGAGGAGAGCAGATCTGATTGCATCATTGCAAGAAGGTATCCTGAGTTGATCCGAGAAGAGATCACCATTTATGTAGGTAAATACCCGTAGCTCTTCGCTAAGGAGATTCGAGCGTTTAATCTCTGGTGTGTCTAATACCTGAAAGACCTCAGCAAGCTTGGAACCAAGATCGCTGCCGTCTTCGCGTGTCTGATGTGCGACATAGGCATGAAAAGCAGCTCTATCCCATACGTCAGTATCATCGGCAAACATGCAGAATAAGATTCTGGTCAGCCATACTCTCCGGTCTGCCTCTGAATAACCTGCATCCCTGAGTGAATCATGGAGCACTGCCATAATGCCAGTAGCTTTCTGATTGCAGTCTTCCTCAGATTCAAATGCTTCTACAGGGCTCTCGTGCCCAGCCATCCACCAGAACAGGTGTAAGTTTTCGGGGAGTTCATTTAGGGCACCTCGAAAAATACGATCAGCCCTTGCGTTGAGGCGACAATAGCTTATAATTTGAATAGTTAATTGCA
>NZ_JBSYHW010000292.1:0-832 GCF_056108345.1 Cyanobium sp. NIVA-CYA 375
GCAATATCCTCCAGCATGGCCCAGCCTTCATCGAGCTGACCCGCTTCGCCGAGCAGTTCGGAGTGCGCCATCGCCAGGTTCAGCCGGTCATCGCCCGACAACTCGAGCGGCTGCAGCAAGGCAATTGCATCGTCGAGCTTGCCATCCTCCGCGATCAGCTGCGCGAGGTAGATCGCGTGCGACGCCTGTGCGTCGAGATCGTAGGCTTCGCGCGCGTCGGCAATCGCCTCGCGGGTGCGACCCAGTTCCTGATAGGCCCCGGCCCGATCGAAAAAGCGTTCGACCGTCGGCTCCAGCTCGATTGCCTTGGTGTAGTCCTTGATCGCCCCGTCGAGATCGCCGTGGTATTCGCGCAGCGATCCCCGCAGCGACCAGCGCCACGCCTCGGTCGGTTCGTTGTCGATGATCGCGGCATAGGCCGCTTCCAGCTTGGCCACCCGCTTCGGCTTGTCGCCGTCGGCAAATTGCCAGTACCGCGTCACCGTCTCCGGCGCGCGCAGGACCGGGTCACCGCCCTTGAACCGCGCGGCCTTGGCCCGTTCAGCCCCGAGTTCCGCGACCGGGATTTCCGCAGGAATCTTGCGTGCGTCGTCGATCAGAGTGACGCTGTTGCCCGATTTCGAGAATTCGCGGTGGAAGCGGACCCCGGCGATGGTATCGTCGACTGCGCCCAGCCCCTTCAGTTCGAACCCGGCGGCATCGTCCGGCAAGACCAGCGTGACTTCCTCGACATACCCGACCGGTCCGGCCACCGCGACCGGGATTTCCCGCCACGCCTTGCGCGCCCGGTCTGGGGTGAACTCGAACCCGGTACCCGGCGTGTCGAATGCCA
>NZ_JBSYHW010000293.1:0-831 GCF_056108345.1 Cyanobium sp. NIVA-CYA 375
GCCCGGTTGTCTGGTCGCTGCACGTCGACCTTGCGCAGGTCGAGCGAGACCAGCGGTGCAACTGACGGAGTGACCGACACCGGCACCCCATGGAACCGGGCATGGATTGGCCGGTGCAGGTGCCCGCAGTGGATCGCCAGGATCTGGTTGTGGCCGGCAATGGCAGCCGCAAGGTTGGCTATCCAGGCTTCACCCGGAGCAGGGTCCATCCAGTCGACCCCGGAGACCACCGGTGGGTGGTGCATGAACAGCACCGTCGGCGTTTCGGGATGGGCATCGAGCTGGGCGCGAAGCCAGTCGTGCCGCCGGATGCAGAAGGCCCCCCCGTGTCGCTCGGGCTCAAAGCTGTCCAGCATCAGGATGCGCAGCCCGTCCAGCTCGATCGCGTACTGGATGAAGCCATCGTCGACCGGCGTGTCCGGGAACGCGGCCAGCAGCCCCTCGCGGCTGTCGTGGTTGCCGGGGATGGCATGGACCGGAAAGGTGCAGGCCTTGAGCAGCTCTGCGATCTTTTCGAAGCTTTCGATATCGCCATGATCGGTCAGATCGCCGGTCAGCAACAGCATATCGACCTTGTTCGGTGCAGCGATCAGGCGGTCCAGCGTTTGCCGGAAGCGAATGCGGTTGAGTTCTTCAGGGCGCGCATCAGGATCGAACCCGATATGAATATCGGTCATCTGCGCAATCAGCATGGGCCGGCCCCTCCCCGAGCTTCAACCAGGCTTCCGACCCAATAAGGCCACCCGATCGCTTTGTTCGGTCGGGTGGTCCTTGGGCATGGGGCCCTTCTTCGGGTGATAGGAATGGCACATTGCGCAGCTTGAGGGAACC
>NZ_JBSYHW010000294.1:0-830 GCF_056108345.1 Cyanobium sp. NIVA-CYA 375
CGGCCTGAGGAATGTTGGCGCCCGGCACCATCCGGTTGATGAAGGCAGCGTTGCGGGCCGACTTGAGCAGAAACACGGGCCCCTGCACGGCCTGGTGCAGGCGATGCTGGCTGCGTGCCCCGACATCCACTGCCTGCGTGACGCGACACGCGGCGGCCTGGCCACGGTACTGAGCGAATTCGCCACCAGCTCGAGGGTGGGCATTCGCTTGCAGGAACAGGCAATCCCGATCAAGCCCGAGGTGCGCGGTGCCTGCGAGATGCTGGGCCTGGATGTGCTGTACATGGCCAACGAGGGCAAGCTCGTGGCTTTGGTGCCGAAGAGCCATGCCGACGCGGTGCTGGCCGCCATGCGCGGACACGAGGCCGGGCGCGACGCGGCCATCGTGGGCCAGGTGCAGGCCGAGCCGGCGGGCCACGTCCTGCTGCAAACGGCCTTTGGCGGCGAGCGCGTGGTCGACATGCTGGTAGGCGAGCAGTTGCCGAGGATCTGCTGATGCATGAATTGGGCATCACCCAGAGCGTGGTGGCGATCGTGACCGAGCACGCTCAAGGCCAAAAGGTGCTGCGCGTGACGCTGGAGGTGGGCAAGCTCTCCGGACTGATGCCCGATGCCATCCGCTTCTGCTTCGACGTCTGCAGCCAGGGGACACCAGCGCAGGGCGCCCTGCTGAAGATCATCGAACCCGAAGGACGTGGCCATTGCGATGCGTGTGGTGCCGAGACCGTGCTGGACGCCCCGCTGGGCCGCTGCCCGGAATGCGGCGCACCGGCCTTGCGCGTGGTGGCCGGTACCGAGTTGAAGATCAAGGAATTGGAGACCGAATCATG
>NZ_JBSYHW010000295.1:0-825 GCF_056108345.1 Cyanobium sp. NIVA-CYA 375
GGTGGCGGCGTCTTAGAGGTCGCCGATGTGCTGCGATAGCAGGGCCTGGCCGCCGAGCAACAGGCAGAAGGTGTTCTTCAACTCGCCACCAAGGGCGAGCACGGACGGTGCGGCCTCGAAGCCCGCTGGCAAGCTCAGTGGCGCCGGCGCCAGCCCACGCGCGCGGCGCAGCGTGCGCAACTGGCCGTCCACCACCCGCTGCACCGAGTCATCGACGCGCCGCGCGATCGCGCGGTCGTGGTCCAGCACGTAGTCGATGCCCTGCGGGAAACGCGCCGCCAGTTGGTCCACGCTGATCGCCTGTGGCTCGTCGCTCAGGTTGCCGCTGGTCAGCACGATCGGCCGCTTCATGCGGCGCAAGATCAGATGGTGCACGCCGGTGCTGGGCAACATGAAGCCCAGCGTGTCCAGGCCCGGGGCGATGCCTTCGGCCAGACCCGGGCTGGCGGGCTGCCCGCGCCGGCGCTGCAACAAAAGGATGGGCGCCACCGGGCCTTGCAGCGCAAGGGCTTCGGCCTCGCTCACTTCGCACCAGGCGCGCACCGCCTCGACATGGGCGGCCATCAGCGCAAACGGTTTGGCCTCGCGCCGTTTCAGCGCGCGAAGGCGAGCCACGGCATCGGCCTGGGTGGCATCGCAGGCGAGCTGGTAGCCGCCCAGGCCCTTGATGGCGACGATGTGGCCCTTGGCCAGCAGCGTGCCCGCGGCGTCGCAGTCGTCGAGGAAGGTGTAGCTGTCGATCGTGAAAGCGCGCCCGTCCATGCGCTTGAGCGTGAGTCGGGGGCCACACACATGACAGGCGATGGGCTGCGCATGAAAACGCCG
>NZ_JBSYHW010000296.1:0-822 GCF_056108345.1 Cyanobium sp. NIVA-CYA 375
GAGCACGGTGCGGCGCTCGTCCAGCGGGTGGTAGCCGAAGGCGTCGCCGCCCACGCGGGTGCTCGGCTGGTAGAACCAGGCCGTCTGCAGCGGGCCGGCCGCCAGCGGCGGCGGCAGCAGCGAGCGCACGTAGTCGGCGGCCTTGGCCAGGTCGCGGTCGAGCTCCTGGCTCTGCTCGAGCTCACGCTCGTCGCGGAACTCGTGCTTGAGCACCTGGCGGCCCACCTGCAGCACGCCGCCGTGCGGCACCACCGCGGCGGCGAAGATGCGCTTGCCGTCGACGAAAGTGCCGTTGGTGGATCCACGGTCGCTCACGAACAGGTCGTGCTCGCGCAGCTGGAGCTCGCAGTGCACGCCGGAGATCTCGCCGTCCTTGATGACCAGCTCGCAGGGCGCGCGTCGGCCGATGCGCAGCGGCGCGTCGGACAGGCGCAGGCGCTGCGGCACGCCCTGCTCGTCGGTGTAGGTGAGGTAGTGCACCCAGCCCTGGCGCGCATCGGCCACCGTGACCCGGCCACGCACGGTGCGGATCATGGTGCGCTCGCCCTCGTCCACCGGGGCGAGCTGGGTCGGGCGGCTGTCGGGCATGTTCAAGGTGGCGCAGCATGCCACAGCCGGCTGCCCTCAGATGGGTTTCAGGCTGCCCTTGAAGCGTTCTTTCAGCGGCTCGTGGCCCAAGGGCGGGAAGTCGATCGGCACTTCGGGCACCACGTGTTCAGGCAGCGCATCGAGCAGATGGCGAATCAGCTTCAGGCGCCCGCGCCGCTGGTCGTTGAAGTCCACCAGCGTCCAGGGCGCGTGTTTCGTGTGCGTAGCCTCGAG
>NZ_JBSYHW010000297.1:0-821 GCF_056108345.1 Cyanobium sp. NIVA-CYA 375
GGCGTGTAGGGGCTCGCCGTCCACTGCCACACGCTGCCGAAGGCCGATGCCGTGGCACGCGGGTGAAGCACGCCGTCGTCGACGAACTGCCCCTGGGCGATGCCTGCAGCGCCGGCCCGAGCGGCGGCCTGTTCCCACTCGGCCTCGGTGGGCAGGCGTGCCGGCGCGTGGGTCGGGTGCTGCGCGCTCCACCAGCGCGCAAACGCGTCGGCCTCGAACCAGCTGAGGTGCGCGGCCGGTGTGTCGGCTGGCAGGGCGAGCAGGCCGTGCAGCGTGAAGGCCCGGCCTTCGCCCCGCTCGTGCAGAGGCGCGGTGATGCGCTCGCGCTGCACCCAGTCCCAGCCCGCCGAGGCCCACCAGCGGTGGTCACGGTAGCCGCCATCGGCGCCGAACGCGGCCCACTCGGCACGGCTGACGCAGCGGCTGGCCATCTCGAAGGGCTGCAGCCACTGGCGGTGGCGCGGGCCCTCGTTGTCGAACGAGAAGCCGTTGCCGGCATGGCCGATGTCGACCAGGCCGCCTTCGTGGCGCTGCCACTGCAGCGGGGGCGCAGCCGTTGCGGTCGCTGCCGGCGCGGGCCGGTAGGCGGGGGCCAGCGGGTTGCACGCGAACAGGTGCAGCAGGTCGGTGAGGATCAGCTCCTGGTGCTGCTGCTCGTGGTGCAGGCCCAGCGTGACCAGCTCCGCCACCGCGGGCGTGGCGGCCGACTCGAGCAGCGCCGCCAGCTGTTCGTCGACCGCGCGCCGGTAGGCCAGCACCTCGCGCAGGCCGGGCCGCGTGACGAGGCCGCGCTGCGCCCGCGGGTGCTGCTCGCCCACGCC
>NZ_JBSYHW010000298.1:0-820 GCF_056108345.1 Cyanobium sp. NIVA-CYA 375
CAACGACATGGGCGCGCACAAGCTGAACATCGCCGACATCAACAACGACGGCCGCGCCGACCTCGTGGTCGGCCTCGAACTCGCCGAGCTGCGCACCTACACCAATGGCGGCGGCAGCTCGCCCACGTTCACCGCCAGGACCATCAACACGACCGGCTGCCACAACACCCGCGTGGGCGACGTCAACGGCGACGGCAGCCCCGACATCCTGTGCGCCAACTACATCGGCAACCCGCCCGTGGAGCTGTGGCTGAACCAGCCCGCCGCGCCGATCGCCGTCAACCGCTGGCAGTACATCAACGTGGACGCGTCCCGCGCCACGATGGACAGCGGCTACCCGGCCTTCGGCCTGGCCTTCGGCGACATCAACCGGGACGGCATGGGCGACATCGTCTCGGGCAAGTACTTCTACCGCAACCCGGGTGGCGACATGACGGGGACCTGGACCCGCGTGAGCTTCCCCGTCAACGCCGACGCCATGCTGGTGCTGGACGTCGACGGAGACGGGCAACCGGACGTCATCGGGCAGGCCCTGCCCAGCGTGTACTGGCTCAAGCCCAACGCCGACGGCAGCCAGTGGACGTCGCGTGTGGTGGCCAGCCTCACGCCCACCGAGCACGCCAACAGCCAGGGCTACCGGCTGGCCCGCATCGTTGCGGGCAGCGCGCGGCCCCAGATCGTCTTCACCACGGGCGACGGCGTGTGGTACCTGAACATCCCGGCCGATCCCACGGCGGGCAACTGGCCCAGCGTGAAGATCGCATCCAGCACCACCGAAGACGTGCTGGCCGTGGGCGACATCGACGGCGACGGGCTGGAC
>NZ_JBSYHW010000299.1:0-818 GCF_056108345.1 Cyanobium sp. NIVA-CYA 375
GTTGGCTTGCCGCAGCCGGTCGAGCCCGTCGTACTGGGGCATCGTGCGCTGGATGCCCTGCTGTTCGTCGCTGATCGACGTCACGTTGCCGTTGGCGTCGTAGGTGTACCGGTCGCGCACCACGCCGGCGTGTTGCCAGACCTAGGGCAGGCCGCGGATGTTCTGCCACATGCCGAAGGCCACGCCGTTGCGCAACACGTAGGAGGCCAGCTGACCGTTGGGGTGGAAGGTGATGCCGGTGGCATGGATGCCCACGGTGCGCGGCGCGCCCCAGGCATCGGGCGTGTAGTTCAGCGGCCCACCCCAGGGGTCGGTGAGGCTGCTGACATGGCCATGTGCGTCGATGCCCCATGCGAAGTCCCAGCCGTGCGTGTCGCCCCAGGTGTAGCGCTCGCTCGTCAGCAGCCGCCGGTTGTTGTAGCCGTAGGTCCAGCCGATCGTGTTCGCCTGGCCACCCGAGGTCACGATCTGCTGCAGCAGCCCGTCGGCCGAGTAGGTCCGCGTGATCGCCTGGCCGCCGTCGCCGTAGGCCGTGGTCCGGAGCCGGTCGCGCAGGTCGTAGCGGTAGTCGATGCGGCGGCCCTGCGGCACCGAGCCGGGGTCGCAGCTCGCGCCGGGCAGGGCCAGTCCGGGCGCGAGCCACTCGAGGTTGCCGGCCTGGTCGTAGCCCTGCAGGGTTGCGCCCGCCTCGGGTTCGATGGTCTTGCAACGCCGGCGGTGCAGGTCGTAGAAGTAGCTGCGGGTCACCGGCTGCACGCCGCTGCCCCCGCGCACGATGCGATCGGGCTGGCCGTCGATGTCGCGGTCGATGACGGTCC
>NZ_JBSYHW010000300.1:0-816 GCF_056108345.1 Cyanobium sp. NIVA-CYA 375
CCGCAGGGCGTCAGCCGCAAGGCGGAGCGCGGCAGCCTTGGCCCGATCATCCATCCGCGCGAGCAGGCGTTGCGCGTCACGCCCGGAGTGCGCCAGCTGCGCCACCAGAGTGCCAGCCCGTTGCTGTGCGATGGAGATTGTTTCAGCGTTCATGGCGACCGCCCTAGCAGGGGGATTCGCACCTGTCAGGGGCCGATTCGCGGGACCGTTCGCACCGGAGTCCGGATCGGGCAACGACTCATCGCGCGAGTCCATCGACTCGGCCCTCGGGAGGGTTAACTGATTCGACGGTCACGCAATCGTCTGATACCGGCCCGGCCAACAATAACGCAGGGACGTGGGGTCGCCGCCTTGAAAACATCAAACGCCGCTGGCGGATGGAACGCCCGCCTGCGGGACTGGTTCCCCGATCGCGAATTTTTCATGCGATCACAGGGCCAGGTCCGGTTCATCAAGATTTCCTCGAAAGTGCAGATCGTCGCTGCCGCGATCGTCGTTCTGGCGACTCTGGTGTGGGCCATCTCGTTCGTCGCCATGGGCTGGAGCCAGTACCGCGCGCAGGCCGACCGCTGGTCGCTGCTGGAGCGGGAAGCCAAGGTCGCGCAGTCGGAAGAACGGGTCAACGCCTACCGCGACAACATGGACGAGGTGGTCGAAGATCTCGGCAAGCGCCAGCAGTTCCTCGAACAGATGGTCGAAACCCTGCCCGAAGACGTGACCACTGACGATACCGTGACCGATTCGTCGAGCGAGGCCGCAGAGACGATCGAAAAGGTCAGCAGCGCAATTCCCGAAGCGGCCGAACTGGCCCGGATC
>NZ_JBSYHW010000301.1:0-814 GCF_056108345.1 Cyanobium sp. NIVA-CYA 375
CCCGGACGAGCCACCCCGGATCACCGTGCGCGGTGCCCGCCCGCTCGACGAAGTGCGCGGCGCAGCGCGCATGCTGCTTACCCTCGATGTTTACGATGCCGGCGCGTTGCAGGAGCTGCGGCTCGCGCTGGCTCTGGGGCAGCCGGGGCACGGCGAAGTGCTGGTCCGGCTGAAAACGGGCGCGGAGGACGAGCCCACGTTGCGGCTGGGGCGGGACTTCGCGCTCGACGGCGATCTCGCCGAGCAGCTCACATCACTGCCCGGGATCGGCAATGTCTCGCTCGGGGTCCGGCGCGGGATCGGTAACCTCCGGCTGGTCGCCTGAAGCCGGGTCATCGGCGAAGACCCCGGTGAAGCGCGCCAGCACCAACAGCACGGTGGGGGCAAGCAGCGTGTTCCAGACATCCTTGATATGCCCCGCCTTGTCGATGGGGTCGTTGCTGCCGCTTGCTTCAGCCAGGTCCCACGCCTCGCCCAGCAGCGCCGCCGCCAGCACCAGCAGCCATGGTCGCCAGTGCCGGGCCTTCCATCCGAACAGCAGACAGCTGCCGAAGAACACCCCCAGCGCGACGTAGATATGCAGTGCATCCTTGGCCAGATGGGAGTGTTCGACCAGCACTGTCTTGAAGGACTGGAACGCGGTCATCGCGGCAGGGTCTGGCCGCGATTGCCAAGCGGCGCAAGCGTGGGCATGAACCTTGCGAGGATTCGTCAGGAGAGGACACGATAATGCTTGGAGCGATGCAGGACTGGACCATGCGGGTAACGGCGGTGATCGATCTCGCGTGCCCCGGCCTCGCGGGCGGCGTGGTCG
>NZ_JBSYHW010000302.1:0-814 GCF_056108345.1 Cyanobium sp. NIVA-CYA 375
GGCGCGGCTGGGCCTTGTCCACCACCAGGCGGCCGTCCGCACCGACGACCGGCACGCCGTTGGCGTCGAGCACCGCATCCCGGGCAGAAACCTGCACATCCTCGTAACCCACTCCGCCAATGAGCGAGAGCGACTGGGTGACCGGAACCGTGACATCAGCACGCACGTGTGCGTCACGAATGCGCTGGTCGAGGTTGGAAACATCCTCCTGCATCCACCCGGCGCCGACACCCAGACCGACCGGCAGCGGTTCGCCCGGGCGAGTCCCGAGGCGGACCGAGGCATTCTGCACCAGACTGTCATCGAATACGTCGACCGGATCGGCGCCCGGTGCGGTGACCACCGCATCGGGGGATTCGATCCGGGTGTAGCCAATCCGGTAACTTGCCGAGACATCCACGTCTCCGGCACGGGTGGCGAGGTTCGGACCGGCGTAGACCGAATAGATCCGGCTGTCGGAGCCTTGCTCCAGCAGGGTATTCGGCGTGAGGCCCCCGTTTCCGTCCACCCGGGTCCGGGCAGCAAGGCCCCCGGCTTCGACGGTCAGCACCTGCGGCACGATCGAAGCGTAGCCCCGCGCTACCCCGCTCACCGTGTCAAAGTCGACCGCATCGCCATAACCGACATTGTATTCGTAGCGGATCGACATCGAAGCACCGTTGTTGCGCCCGGTCACGCTCGTATCCACGCCCGCCGCAAGCTGGGTGAAAGTCACCACCTCATCGCCGGGCGAAAGCTCAGCCACGACCAGCTGCGACGCTTCGATATAGGGCTCGATCCGGACATTGCGACCGCCGCCGGAGCGTTCGCTCCG
>NZ_JBSYHW010000303.1:0-811 GCF_056108345.1 Cyanobium sp. NIVA-CYA 375
GGTTCTGGGCAGATTGAGGGCTGGCTGTGGATTGGGCGCGCGTGGATCTATGTGCGACATGCTCCTAGTCCCTCCAGCGCAGCGGCTCCTCGCAGCAGGCCTCTGGGCAGATCAGATCCCAGCAGCAGCCGATCGGCTGCGGAACCGGCAGGGAGAAGAGCACCAGCTGACGGGCGACCTGTACCGGATGACGACGCTGTGGCCTGCGCTGGCGGGAACGGCAGGGAGCAGTGGTGGTGGCTTCCATGGCGAGCTGGAGAAGAAAGGCCCCCCTCCACGCCCCTGAGCCACAGGGTCAAGGCCACCCGTTGGGTGCTCGCTTTGGCCTTGACGCTGAGGCGCGGCCAGCCCGTCGCATCTGGTGGCTGCTGGCCAAGGGGCGGACCATCGGGGACGTGCTCTCCTGCGCCGTGGACTACCGCCAACCCAGAACTGCCCTGCCGCTGCGTTCAGCCACCGGCGGCATGACCAGTCCGCCATAGGCCTCGTCCCTGGACTGGCCCTCCCCATTACTGGAGAGGCGCATCAGCGGAGAGATGCCGGGATCAGGGCTCTCGGCGGGCCCTGGCCCTCAGGCCATCTGCAGCCTCAATTCAGCCAGCGCCTCTAGATCGAGGAGCAGTGGTTCCTGGGTGCGCTGTGCTCTCCGAAGAAAAAGCCTACTTCCGCTCCATCACCAAGGCAGGCTGCAATCATAAGGCCATCTTCACTGATGGGATGCACCCCAACGATTTTCCGCGATTTTTAGCCCCTTTTCCCAAGCCGTTCAGCAGACGCTTTGCTGATTGGTTGAAGCTTTTGGCTAGGCCTG
>NZ_JBSYHW010000304.1:0-799 GCF_056108345.1 Cyanobium sp. NIVA-CYA 375
AGTGGCCTTCACCAACAACAGCGGCGGCGTGCTCGACGGCTTCACGCTCGGCTTCAACGGCGAGCAGTGGCGCAACGGCGGCAACACCGCGGCGCAGAACATGGTGCTCGAGTTCGGTGTCGGTGCGAGCTTCGGCACGGTGGGCACCTGGACAGCGCCGGCGGGCCTGACCTGGGCCTCGCCGGTGGTCGGCTCCACCGGCGCTGCGGTCGACGGCAACACCGCGGGGCTGGTGAGCGGCCTGTCGGCCAGCTTCACGCAGCTGGCCTGGGCGCCCGGCGACACGCTGTGGCTGCGCTGGATCGAGCGCAACGACGGCGGCAACGACCATGGCCTGGCGATCGACGACCTCAGCTTCAGCGTCACCGCCGTGCCCGAGCCCGGCGCGCTCACCTTGATGCTGGCCGGGCTGGCCGCCGTGGGTTTCATCGCCCGCCGCCGCAACGCCTGAAGCCGAAGGATCCATCCCCATGAACACCCGCTTCAAGACGAGCCGCCTGCGCCAGGCCGTGCTGATCGCGCTCGCGCTGCCACTGGCCGCGCTGGCACAGAACATCGGCACGCTGCAGGGCCAGAGCCACCTCTCGCCCTTCAACAACCAGCAGGTCGGCAACATCGCCGGCATCGTGACCGCGCGCGACAACAACGGCTTCTGGTTCCAGGACGCCGGTGACGGCAACCCGCTCACCAGCGACGCGCTGTACGTCGTCGTCGGCAGCACCGGCGCCAAGCCCACGGTGGGCGACAGCGTGCTGGTGGGTGGCCGCATCCAGGAGTTCCGCCCGGGCAACGACGCCAC
>NZ_JBSYHW010000305.1:0-798 GCF_056108345.1 Cyanobium sp. NIVA-CYA 375
ACGAAGTCCTGAAATGAGATTGGCTTTCGAAAACAAGATCCTAGAGCAATACTTTTCAGCCCACCAGGCATCCAAGCGTAATATTTTATCATGATCCAATCCTCAAAGCCTCCACCGTAATAAATTGGCAAAAAGACTTTAAGTAAACACAGTACTATACTAAGCTCATTAAATGAGTGTAAAGATGAGTCCAAAATCAAAGACAGTTTGCATCCTTGGCTCTAAAGGAGCGATAGCTAACTCTCACACCCTAGATGCTTCACAATTTCTCGACGCTTGTGGCAAGAACACTGGAAATCTTCTTTTTCAATATGCATGTACTAAGCTTTTTGAAGGCGTTTCACTTGGCAATATTGGGCATGATATCCCATATCGCCATGACTATGTTAACGGTAAGCATGACTTCTTGATTCTTCCGTGCGCGAACTTTATAAACCCACGATTTGATATGAGCGGACTTGTGAACTACTTAAAGAAAGTCACTATTCCGATTATTCCCATAGGTCTTGGAGTCCAGTACGAATCGGCTCCTGATGGATTTCCAGAGCTCTCCAGCATGCCAGAAAGCATTCAAGAGCTGGTAAGAATCTTTAGACTTTCATCTCCAAAGATCTTCGCGCGAGGCGAGTTTACGAAAAGCATACTAATTAAATATGGCGTAGATGAAGATCGGATCGTCGTGATTGGCTGTCCTTCTAACTTTATCGGTGATGAAATGCATATAAGAAAAGGTTTTGAGCACTGTTCAGAGATAGGCAATGAAGACATTAATCTATTAGTCACTGGCGACGAAGTCTG
>NZ_JBSYHW010000306.1:0-797 GCF_056108345.1 Cyanobium sp. NIVA-CYA 375
CGCTGGGGTGATCTCTTCGCGGTTCGCTGCCGCGAACCAGAAATCAGGCCATCTTGGCGCGGTTGGTGAAGCGGCCGTACTTGCGGTAGCGCTCCATCCAGCGGTCAAGGTAGAGCCCGAGCGGACGCGGCTCAATCCCCAGGTCGGCAAAGCCCGGCAGGTTGCCCGACGGGACGCTGCCTTCCTTGAGCATGATCCACTGGTCGCGGCCCATCGGGGTACCCGGCAAGGCGGCGAACAGGGCTGAGGCTGCATCGGGCATCGGGATGAAGTGCCGATTGCGGCCCTGTGCGGCAGCGATCCGCTGGTTCAGCTCCAGAATGGTCACAGTCTCGGGGCCGCCCAGTTCGAAGATCTTGCCGCCGAACTTCGCCGGATCCTCGACGGCCCGGGCAATTGCTTCGGCAAGATCGTCGACCAGCAGGGGCTGAAGCCGCGAGTCCGGCCCGAACACCGGCAGAACCGGGGCCATGCGGATCATCCCCGCAAACATGTTGAGGAAATTGTCGTCGTCGCCGAAGACCACCGAGGGGCGCAGCACGGTGGCCGCGGGGAACGCTTCGAGCACCAGTTGCTCACCCAGGGCCTTGGCCCGGGCATAGCCCGATTCGCTGCCTGCATCCGCGCCGATTGCGCTGACGTGGATCATCGACCGTGCCCCGCCGGCGGTCGCCAGCCGGGCGATCCGGCCTGCGGCATCACCCATCAGCCCGCGCAGGTCGCCGTCGAACGCGCCGACCAGATTTACCACACCGTCAGCCTGGTAGAGTGCACCGGCAACCGCCGCCTCGTCGCGG
>NZ_JBSYHW010000307.1:0-795 GCF_056108345.1 Cyanobium sp. NIVA-CYA 375
ATCGACGCATTAGTCATGTCCTCAAGCCCCCGGATGTACTGATCAGAGGGGTGACAACTTTCCTGAAACTGGGGGCGGTTGCGGGAGGTGTCTGCGAGGAGGAATCGGCATTGAGCAGCAAGGCATCCATTCTGGATTCGAGTGCGGCGAGCCGCTTGTTCTCGATCTCGAGCAGCTTCAAGCGCTTCTCGCTTTCGAGCAGCCGCTTCTCGCTCTCGCGTCCACGCATCTCGATGTCGTAGACGGGTCGCCAGTTGAACATCGCCAGCAAGCGCCGCCAGGGCGGCAATGTGGAGACCCACTCCGAGCGCGACAGCGGCCGCGAGTCTGCCGAAGTGGGAGAGGTTGTCGTTGACATAGTTCGTGGTGAACGAAATCAGCAGCAGCAGCAGCAGGGCGCCAGCGGCAAGGGTTGACCAGCCCTGGCGATCCAGCAGCCGAGGGGGCGGCACTGAATCGGGTTGCCCTGGAAGGCCCTCAACATCTGAGATCACCGTAGCGAGCCCGAACCAGCGCCGATCGCCGCATAGTACGCCTGTGCTAAAATACGTACCCTCGTGGTTTCACTGGTTTCCCGGCCAAGTGCCTGCGGCGGGCATGGGCACGCGCCCCCAACCCCTCACACCACCGGGCTAACAGAAGCCCCCCGCCCAATCGCGTAATACGTCCACCCCAGCTCCGCCAGGCGCTCTGGTTCGTAGAGATTCCGCCCATCAAAGATCAGCTTCTGGCGCAGGGCGGTGGCCAGCTGATCAAAGTTGGGCGCCATGAATCGCTTCCACTCCGTGCAGATCA
>NZ_JBSYHW010000308.1:0-795 GCF_056108345.1 Cyanobium sp. NIVA-CYA 375
AACAGAACCTTCAGTCTCTCTCAGAAAGGCTAACCGAATTGACTGGTGACATTGGCACCGCTCAGGCAGGACGTGACTTCGAGACTTGGTTCTACTCCCTCACGGAGTTCAGCGAGATCGTTTCTAGGCCGCCTTACGTAGTCAGTGGCCGACAGATCGACGGATCAATTACTATCGGCGACACTACCTATCTTGTTGAATGCAAGTTTACAGCAGAGAAATCTGGCGCACCTGATATCGATATCTTTCGCGCCAAAGTCGAGAGCAAGGCTGACAATACCATGGGAATCTTCGTCTCAATCTCAGGATACTCATCGGTTGCGATAGAGGGTGCATCAGGCCGAAAGACTCCCCTTCTCCTAATGGACCATAGCCATCTTTACCGTGTCCTCGGCGGCGTCTCACGGTTCAGAGATGTAGTGGAGCGGCTTCGGCGTCACTCATCTCAAACCGGCCAAGCTTACTTACCTGCGAGTGATTTTGATGGCTAACACCAGGATGCAGCGGTCATCGCTTTGCGATGCCGCTGATCCTGAACGTTAGCAAGGCTGGCTGAACTTTACCGGCGGTTTACTTGCAACCATCCATAAGAATATATTAGCTACTCTAATCTCACGGGATAGAAGAGCATTTGCATGACCCAAGGTCAAACCGAACGTATTTTAGGACAAGGTTTTGCGGCGAGCTCAATTTACAGTTACGGGAGCCTGAAATGAAGCAGAAACATCACTATACATCTCAAAAAGCTTGCGGACTCGCATTTTTTCAGTCACCGGGTTAGAGGTTAAGCCAAAA
>NZ_JBSYHW010000309.1:0-789 GCF_056108345.1 Cyanobium sp. NIVA-CYA 375
CGCCAACGGGTCTAAAGGAGATTCGCACGTGACCTACCAGAACGAAATCAGCGGCCTGCGCACCACCATCACCGGCCAGGGTGCGCCCTGGAACGCGATCGATGCTGAGAGCGCGGCGCGGATGAAGCTGCAGAACCGCTTTCCGACCGGCCTCGACATTGCCCGCTATACCGCGAAGATCATGCGCGCGGACATGGCGGCCTATGATGCCGATCCGGCCAATTACACCCAGTCACTCGGTTGCTGGCACGGTTTCATCGCGCAGCAGAAGATGATCAGCATCAAGAAGCATTTCGGGTCCACCAAGCGGCGGTACCTGTACCTGTCGGGCTGGATGATCGCAGCGCTGCGCAGCGAGTTCGGCCCCCTGCCCGATCAGTCGATGCATGAGAAGACCTCGGTCCCTGCGCTGATCGAAGAGCTGTACACCTTCCTGCGCCAGGCCGATGCCCGCGAACTGGGCGGCCTGTTCCGCGACCTCGACGCCGCGCGCGAGCGTGGCGATGAGGTCGAAGCAAAGCGGATCGAGAAAGCGATCGACGAGCACGAGACCCACATCGTGCCGATCATTGCCGATATCGATGCCGGGTTCGGCAACCCCGAGGCAACGTACCTGCTGGCCAAGAAGATGATCGAAGCGGGTGCCTGCGCGATCCAGATCGAGAACCAGGGCTACGACGAGAAGCAGTGCGGCCATCAGGACGGCAAGGTCACGGTTCCGCACGAGGACTTCCTGCAGAAGATCCGCGCAGTCCGTTACGCATTCCTCGAGCTCGGAATCGAGGACGG
>NZ_JBSYHW010000310.1:0-785 GCF_056108345.1 Cyanobium sp. NIVA-CYA 375
ATGCCATAGCGCATCTTCAGCACCCGACCCTGCAGCTCCGGCAGCTGCTCCAGCAGTGCGCGCAGGTCTCCTTTCAGGCACTCACCATCCACCCGGTCTTCAGGCAGCTCCGCGTCTCCTGCCAGCAGGTCCAGCAGTTCGGTGTCATCACCGTCGCCCACCTTCGTTTCCAAGCTCACCGGTTGGCGGGCACGGCACAGCAGATCCTTCACCTCCTCCTCTGGCAGTTCCACCGCTTCTGCCAGCTCCGTCACCGTCGGCGTGCGGCCCAGCAGCTGGCTCAGCTCCCGCTGACCCTTCTTCAGCTTGTTCAGCGTTTCGGTGATGTGGATGGGCAGCCGGATCGTCCGGCTCTTCTCGGCAATCGCACGCGTGATCCCCTGGCGGATCCACCAATACGCATAGGTTGAAAATTTGTAGCCACGGGTTGGGTCGAACTTCTCAACGCCGCGCACCAAACCGATCGTGCCCTCCTGGATCAGGTCCAGCAGCTCCATATTCCGCCGCGTGTACTTCTTAGCCACGCTCACCACCAGCCGCAAATTCGCCGCCACCATCCGCTCCTTAGCCCGACGGCCCGCCTGCAAGCGCTTCTTAAGCAGGGGCGCGCTCAGACCAGCCGCCTGGGCCAACTCCGCCTGGCTTGGCTTGTTGCCCAGCCGCACCTCCAGCTCCTGCTCCAGCTCTTCCAAACCCACCAACTCCTGCACCTGGCGGCCCAGCGTGATCTCCTGCTCGTGAGATAAAAGCGGAACTCGGCCTATGTCACGCAGGTAGCTGCGCAC
>NZ_JBSYHW010000311.1:0-760 GCF_056108345.1 Cyanobium sp. NIVA-CYA 375
TGATGGCTATGGTCATGGCATGAAGCGAGATAGCGCCCGGGCACCGGAGCGCAAGGTTGCAGTCGGGAGTGGAGCCGGGACTAGTGGGTGGCGGCGTGCGAGCAGCGCAGGTTCAGCACGTGGCCGAGCGAAACCAGTGCGACGCCGATCATGGTCAGGACCGATTCGTGCACCCCGTGCGGCAGGGCGAGCGCCCCGCCCATGAAGGTCAGTCCGGTCATCGCAATCACGAACGGGCCGGCCTTGCGATGCTCCAGCGCGCCCCATCCGATTGCCACGGCGGCTACAACAAGCGCGATGGCCAGGCCCCATTTGTGGATCGCCGGAGCAAGCAGGAACTCGCCCCCGAACCCGAACGCGCTGAGGACGACGATGCTCGCGAGGCAATGCGCAGCACACAGCCCGGACAGAACCACGCCAACCCGGTCGAACCGCTGGCGAATCGAGTTGTAGGCTTTCGTCACGATAGGACTGTAATATGTAATGCTGTATCGTTTCGCAAGGTATGTTGCGAAAATCGCCCTTGCGCCAGGGCGGGCGGCGCACCAGACAGGCGCAGTCATGACCAATTCGACGATGACGCTTCTGCGCGAAAATCCTCAGGCCCGCCGCCACCAGGGCCGCCCTTTTGTCGTGGCCCGCTGGTTGCTGTTCGTAGCCGGCCTGGTGTTGCTGATGGTGATCGTCGGCGGGATCACCCGGCTGACCGAATCCGGCCTTTCCATCACCCAGTGGAAGCCGATCACCGGAGCCATCCCCC
>NZ_JBSYHW010000312.1:0-760 GCF_056108345.1 Cyanobium sp. NIVA-CYA 375
GCAGGCTCATGTGCAGCCCGGGCATCTGCCGCACGAGCTGGGCGCGGGCCCGCTCGCAGGCGCTGGACAGGTGGCTGTCCATCGTGACGAGCACGAAGCGCAGCGGCGTCTTCAGCGCTGGGTCGAGGGGGCGGCGTTCAGCGGCCAAAGTGCGCCTTCGCATCGTAGAGCGTCTCGACCGTGATCGTGGCCAGGCCGCGCTCGGTGGCAAAACGCTCGGTGTTGCGGCGCGCCTTGCCGCGCACGAAGAACGGGATCTTCTGCAGTTCCTTCTGCGCGTCGCTGGCCCATTGCGCCAGCGTGACCACGTTGCTGGTGTCCGCCGGTGCCGGCTGCTCTTCGAGGACGGGGGCCTCGGCCGGCCGGGCCGGGCTGGCCGTCGTGCCGCCATGGCCCAGGTGCGAAGAAGCCGCGCCGTCGTGGAACTCGAAGTCGTCGCGGAACATCGCGAGCAGGTGTTCCTCCAGGCCCATCATCAGCGGGTGCACCCAGCTGTCGAAGAGCACGTTGGCGCCTTCGAAACCCATCTGCGGGCTGTAGCGCGCGGGGAAGTCCTGCACGTGCACGGGCGCCGAGATCACTGCGCAGGGCAGCTTCAGCCGCTTGGCGATGTGGCGCTCCATCTGCGTGCCCAGCACCAGCTCGGGCTGCAGCTCGGCGATCTTCGCCTCCACCTCGAGGTAGTCGTCGCTGATCAGCGCTTCCGCGCCGTAGAGCTTGGCCGCCTCGCGCACGTCGCGCGCGAACTCGCGGCTGTAGG
>NZ_JBSYHW010000313.1:0-755 GCF_056108345.1 Cyanobium sp. NIVA-CYA 375
CGCGCTGCTGTACGTGCTGCTCAACCTTGAAGGGCTGTCGTTGCTGATCGGCTCGGTGCTGCTGTTCGTGGCGCTGGCCGGGGTGATGTACGCGACCCGCCGGATCGACTGGTCCTCGGTCGGCCGGAGCGAGGAGCAGACAGACTAGTCGCCGATCGGCTGGACCACCGGCTGCGAAACGAAGAGCGTGCCGTCTGCGGCGCGCTCTTCCTTGCGGGCGACGCGCTTCTTGCCTTCGTCGGTGTCGACCCGGTCATCCTTGTCGACCTTGACCTTCGCGAACGCGGGCCGGGCCGGGTAGGCGCAGCCACGTTCCTGGCCCAGCCCCTTGAGGAACCCGCGCCGCACCGCCCCGGCGTGGATGGCGCGCTGGAAATCGCGCTGGTGGTCTGCCGCTCCGGTGACCTCGCGGACGATCGAGCGGAACGGTATGAACGAGCCGACCGCGCTGCGCGCCACCCGGCCCATCGACAGGCGGTCATCCTCTTCCGCCATCACGTCGAGGTCGGGGCCGAGAATCGCATCGAGGGCAGCGATTTCCGCCGCGATATCGCGGCACTCCTTTAGGCCGGTGGTTTCGTAGGGTGCCGTTTCGGCCGCCAGCAGCAGGTCGGGGATCGGGTCCTTTGCGAGGTTGAGATCGCGCAGCGGCGTCAGGGCCACGTCCTCGGCATCGGGTGACTGGTTGCGGATCGGTTCGGTCGGCGGCTGGTCCTGCGCTGCGAGCGGCTGCACCGCTGCCATGGCCAACACCA
>NZ_JBSYHW010000314.1:0-754 GCF_056108345.1 Cyanobium sp. NIVA-CYA 375
AGCCGATGGCATTGCCGGCGGCATCTTCTGTGAAGTCGGTTGTAGATAGCAGCGTCAGCGTCGGCGCGTCATTGACGGCTGTGACGGATGGATCAACCGAAACGGCGGAACCATTGATCGTGCCGTCATTTGGTGTGAGAGTGAAGGCAGGCAGATCGGTGCCGGCATTGACCAGCGCCAGACCAGCGGCGGTGAGTAGAACCTTGCCGGCATTGGCGTCGGTACCAAGGATGTAATTGGTGGTATCGCTGAGGGTGACGGTGACAGTGTTGCCTTCTTCATCGGCGGTGGAGAAGGTGGCAACAACCGAGCCGATGGCATTGCCGGCGGCATCTTCTGTGAAGTCGGTTGTAGATAGCAGCGTCAGCGTCGGCGCGTCATTGACGTTGGTGACAGTGATGGCTACCGCCTGGGCTGCGGAGGTCAGGTCACCATCGGAGGCCGTGACGGTGATGTTGTAGACGTTGTCGACGTCTGAATCGGCTGGGGATTCAAAGTTGGGCGGATTTATGAAGGTGACAGCGCCGGTGATGCTGTCAATGTTGAACAACGCAGCATCGGTGCCCCCGAGGGAATAGGTGAGTATTGCGCCGGCGTCGGGATCGGTGGCGATGACGGTGTAGATGATGCCGGTACCGTTTTCAGCGAAGGAGGCGGTGGTGCCGGAGGTGACTACCGGTGTGTCATTGGCACCGTTGAAGGTGATGGTGATGGTCTGGGGGTTGCTGTCGGCGACGCCATCGGTGGCGTTGAC
>NZ_JBSYHW010000315.1:0-752 GCF_056108345.1 Cyanobium sp. NIVA-CYA 375
AGCGACTGGACGGCCTCGGGGGTCGCATCCGCGTCGAAGGTGAAGATGCGGTCGGCGCTCGGGGCGGTGAAGGTCGCGAACGCCACCCCGTTATACGACAGGGTGCTGCCGCTGAAGGTCAGGCCGAAGGCGGGATTGCTGTTGTTGAAGTAGATGAAATCTTCCCCGGCCACCGCGTTGGTGACCTGGATGCGCAGTGACCCGCCGTCAAAGTTGGCGTTGTCCACATCGCTGACTGTGGCGTCCAGACCCGCGTCCAGCATGGCCGAGAACAGCGAACCGCCTTCGGTGAAGCTCGTCGTCTCACCACTCAGATTGCCGATCACAGGCGCGTCGTTCACAGCCGTGATGTTGAAGGTGATCGTGTTCGGGGTGGGGTCTGTGTCAACCCCGCCGTTGGCGGTGCCGCCGTTGTCCTGGACCTGGAATGTAAAGCTCGCCGCGCCTGCGCCGTTGGCGTCGGCAGCTGGCACATAAACCAGACGACCTGCGCTGATGTCGGCGGCCGAGACGGACTGTCCCGCGGTGACGGCCGTGCCCAGGTCGCCGACACCTGCGCCGTCGGTGTCGATGTACAGTGTGCCAGTGGCCGGCAGGGTCGTGATGATGACCGCCTGCAGGCTCTGGCCTTCACTCTGGGTAGACCCCCCGTGATCGTCGAAACCGAAGTCCGCGACGAGCAAGGCCCGCGCTGCGTCTTCGTTGATCGTGATGGTCCTGTCTGTGCCGGTCGGGGCGTCGTTGACCCCGAT
>NZ_JBSYHW010000316.1:0-751 GCF_056108345.1 Cyanobium sp. NIVA-CYA 375
TGACAGGACTGATCCTGGCGGTCACCGCGCCGGCGCGCCGCTGACCCACACCTGCGCTTCTTGCAACGAAAGCACACCCATGGAACAGAGCCCAACCCTTGCCGAACAACTGGCCAGCTACAAGGCCGGCTTCAAGCAGCGCGCCGCCCCGGAGCGGGTGGCGATGATGGAAGCCGCGACGGCCGACCTGCGCGCCACCGGCATCGAAGCCCGCGCCTTGCAGGCGGGCAGCCTGGCCCCGGACCTGACCCTGCCCGACGCCCTGAACCGGCCCGTTCGCCTGTCCACGCTCTGGGCGAGGGGCCCGCTGGTGCTGGTCTTCTACCGCGGCGGCTGGTGCCCGTACTGCAACCTGGAGCTGCGGGCCTGGGAGCAGCAGCTGCCCGAACTGCAACGTCTGGGCGCGCAGCTGGTGGCGGTGTCGCCCCAGACGCCCGACAACTCGCTCTCCACCGCCGAGAAGAACGAGCTGGCCTTTCCGGTGCTCAGCGATTCGGCGCTTCAAGCGGCGACCGGCTTCGGCGTGGCCTTCGAGATGCCGCCGGCACTGGTCGAGCTCTACAGCAAGGTGGGCAACGACCTGGCGGGGCTCAACGGCAACGGGCGCTGGGTGCTGCCGGTGCCGGCCACCTACGTGATCGGCCGCGACGGCCGCATCACCTTCGCCCACGTCGAAGCGGACTACCGCGAGCGCGCGGAGCCCCGCGATGTGCTTGCGGCTTTGGCCGCGTAGCGCCCGCCACAGCGTGCC
>NZ_JBSYHW010000317.1:0-750 GCF_056108345.1 Cyanobium sp. NIVA-CYA 375
CTGGTCTACCGCGCCCTGGGCCAGGCGTTGGCGGCGGGTGTTGCCCAGGCACGAAGCCGCCTGGGGCCGCGGCGTGGCCTGGCCCTGGATGTCGGCTGCGGCCATCGCCCCTGGCGCGACCTGCTGGTCGACATGGACTGCCTGGCGCTCGACGCGACCACGGTCGACGCCAGCCCGCAGGTGGTGGCCGATGCAGCAGCCCTTCCCGTGGCCGATGCCCGGGCCGATCTCGTCTTCTGCAGCCAGGTCCTCGAGCATGTCGAAGACGCGGGACGGGTCCTGCTCGAGTTCTCTCGTGTGCTGCGTGACGGTGGCCAACTGGTCCTGAGCGTTCCCTTCTACTGGCCCTTGCACGAGGAGCCCTTCGACTACCGGCGCTTCACCTCGCACGGGCTTCGGCTCGAACTGGCGCGCGCGGGGTTCGACGACATCGACATCGAGGCCGATTGCGCGACCCTGACCGTCGTCGTGGTCGCGTCGTTCGGTTTGCTGCCGGACCGGCGCCTGCCGAGGCTGCTCCTGCTGCCGCTGGTCCTGCTGGCGAACCTGCTCGCGCCGTGGGCCCAGCGCCTGTCCGCGGACCGCCGCTCGACCCTGAACTGGGTGGTGCGGGCCACGCGCCAGGCTCGCCCGACTGCCCCGGCACCAGAGCGGTAGATGGCTGACGACGGCTATTCGCTGGCCCGGCTCCAGCACGAAGCTGCCGAGGGAGCGCGCGATCACATCGTCCGGCTGCTCTCCGGATTGAAG
>NZ_JBSYHW010000318.1:0-743 GCF_056108345.1 Cyanobium sp. NIVA-CYA 375
CGGCTCCGCTGTCGTGGATCGATTCGGCACGCGCCGGATCGCAGTGGTTGCGCCGGAACCCGCAGTGGCCGCTGGCGGCTGCGGCGCTCCTGGTGCTGGTGCGCCCGCGGCGCGTGCTGCGCTGGGCGGGCACCGCGTGGTGGGCCTGGCGGGCGCTGCGGCCCGCGCTGCCGCTGCTGCGGGCCTGGCTGCGCCCGTTGCGCTGAATCGCGCGCCGTGCCGCGTGGCCGGCGGTGAACCGCGTCAGACGCTGTCCAGCGCCGGCATCGCGTCGCCCGCCTGCAGGCAGTGCCAGAGGTAGACCGCCAGGCCGAGGTCGCCCGTCCACAGCGTGTGCCGGCCGCGGCCGCTGTCGGCGCGGCGTTGCTCGCACTGCGCCACGGCGTGCATCGCGAAGGCGCGTGCACGGTCCAGCCACAGCGGCTCCCCGGTGCGGCGGTGCAGCTTGAGGAGGGCGTAGCCGTTGCCGGCGGTGCCGTGGCACACGCCCGGGCCCTTGGTGAGCGGGCCGGCCTGCCAGATCGCCTGGCCAGCCGCGCCGAGCAGCGCATCGACCTCGGCCGAGGCACCCGGCGGGAAGTCCGCCAGCGCGGTCACGAAGCCGGGTGCGCCATGGCACCACTGCATCAGCAGCGGCGCCGCGCCCGGCCGTGGCTTGTAGGTGCCGGGCGGCCAGTTGGCGGCGTCGCCTTCGCGCACGGCGAAGCGCCGCAGCGTGGCCTCGATGCGCGCAAGCAGCGCGG
>NZ_JBSYHW010000319.1:0-741 GCF_056108345.1 Cyanobium sp. NIVA-CYA 375
GCAAACCTATCGCCCGATCGAATTGCTGGTGGTCGACGATGGGTCGAGCGACGCCACGCGCGTCATTGCCGAGACATTCTGTGAGCGGCACAGGTTTGCGCGGCTGTTGGTTAAGGCGAATGGCGGTGTCGCATCAGCGCGAAATCATGCCATCGCCGAAGCCAAGGGTCGTTACATCGCGCCGCTCGACGCGGACGATATCTGGCACCCGACCTATCTGGCCAAGGTGGTCGCGAGAGCGCGCGCCGCCCCTTCGCCGCCGACCATCATCTATGCCCACACGCGTGCGATCGACGCCCAGTCGCGGATCGTGTCGAGCGTCGGCCCGTTTCTGGTAGAGGGGCCTGCCGTCCATGCGCTGCTTTATTGCAACCTGGTTGGCAATGGCAGTGGCATGGTGATGGACGCGGCTGCCTGCCGGGCAGTGGGCGGCTATCATGAGGGGTTGCGCGCTGAGGGCCTGGAGGGGTGTGAGGATTTCCTGCTGCAACTCAAACTGGCCGCGCGCGGGCCAATTGCCGCAGTTCCGGAATATCTGATCGGCTACCGCGTCGCGACAAACCTGATGTCGAGCAATCTTGATCGCATGCTTGCTTCCGACCGGCGCGCGCGCGAAATCTTCGCCTACGAGTGCGCGTTTGCGCCTCCCCCGGAATGGCTTCAGCGATGGATCGAGGCGCGACGGATCCTGCGCCGGGCGGATGCCGCGCGTATTCTCGGGCGGCCAGCAATGGCCCTGCG
>NZ_JBSYHW010000320.1:0-734 GCF_056108345.1 Cyanobium sp. NIVA-CYA 375
GCCCTGTTCTTGCGCTGGTGCAGCTCGCGGGCCAGCGCCTCGCGTTCGCCGGCGCTGGCCGGGGCGTCGCTTCGGGTGCGCATGTCGGCCAGGATGCGTTCGCGGCCGCCCGTCACGCGCAGCAGCTCGCCGTAGTGCGCCACGTCCCATTGCCAGGGCAGGCCCAGCTGCTCGAAGGCCGGGTTGCAGGCCACCCGGTGGCCGTCGCGCTCGGTTTCGGCGAGCGTGCCATCCACGTCCCAGAGCAGCGCCTGCAGCATGGCCGTGCCGCCTCAGGCTGCGCTGGTCGCACGCAGGGCCAGCACGTGTCGGGCCATGTCGGGCAACGAGTCGAAGATGCGATCGGGCGCCGCGCGCAGGATCGGCTCACCTGCGTTGTAGCCGTAGGGCACGGCCCAGGCGGCCACGCCGGCGTTGCGCGCCGCCTGCACGTCGGTGGCCGAGTCGCCGATGTGCGCCACCGCGGCCGGTGCCACACCAAGCGCCCGGGCGACGTGCTGCAACACGCTGGCATGCGGCTTCTCTGGGGCAGGGAGTCGCCGCCGATCACAAGGTCGAACGCCGTGCTCCAGCCATGCACCTGCAGCAGGCGCTGCGTGTGGCGAAGCTCCTTGTTGGTGGTGCAGGCCAGCTTCACGCCACGCTGGCGCAGCAGTTGCAAGCTCTCCCGCGCGCCAGGGTAGGGCGCGCCCGTGGTGCCGGTAGTGTCGGCGTAGTGGTGGTCGAAGCTGGCG
>NZ_JBSYHW010000321.1:0-733 GCF_056108345.1 Cyanobium sp. NIVA-CYA 375
TGGCTTTCTCCATATATTGAGCGCAAGGCCGGAAGCGCTCCGTCGAGCATATGTTGATCGGATAGCAGAAATCCGCAGTTTTGTTCCAAGTGGCTGTCTATCACACCTCTGATGTTGTTGATAAATCGCTCGGAGCGGTGCATTGGAATGAGTAGGCTGTACTTGAACATGGCGATAAGTTGGGTTGCTTTCTGGGGCAACGGCGGTTGATGGCCATGCTGACGGACCTGCAGCATGGCTAGGCCAGTACCGATACGGAGGCAGCTGCGAAGGGCCGTCCGATTGCATGAGTGGGGCGGCGTTTGTGCAGGCCCAGCTGCAGGTGATGGCTAACATGAATCAGATTTGCCCCTGCGACGGGTGCTGCTGGTGCTGGGGATACATCGTTCCGGCACCTCAGCCTTGGCAGGGCTGCTCTGCTAGCAGGAATTTCAAGCGCCCCATAACCCCGACTTCGGCGACGCCAATAATCCAACGGGTTACTGGGAGCCGCAGCAGATCCGGTCTTTCCACAACAGCCTGCTGCAGGCGGCCCAGAGCAGCTGGGAAGACCCCTTTCTGCCGGTGCTCCCGTGGCAACCCCAACACCTGGAGCCAGCCCTGGCTGATCTGAACAGGAAAGCTGAGGCAGCAGCCGCCAAGGCCATGGTCGCCCAGGCAGGCTGTAGAGCACGCCGATGAACAGCAGGGCGAAGCCAAAGCTCACCACCCCTACGCGCTCGTTGAACAGTTG
>NZ_JBSYHW010000322.1:0-731 GCF_056108345.1 Cyanobium sp. NIVA-CYA 375
GCCATGTCTGCATCCTCGCACAACTGCGACCGCAGTGCTTCGTCGTCGGCCAGGATCGTGGCGGAAATCGACAGGCCCACAGCATCGCAGGCCGGGGCGTAAGCAAAATCGGCGCGTGCCATATTAGCGGCTCCTGCGTATTGACGTGAACAGGAATAGAACAAAACAAGGTCAGGTCAAGAATTTCCTCCACAATCGAACAAAGCGGTCGATTGCGATTGAACCTTTGCCGGCTTGTGGCCGACTTACAGGACGATGACCAAGCCAGCCCGACCCTATCGCCCCGAAGCGGAGCCGTTGCTCGACAGCCTGCTGGTGACCATGGCACTGGCTGGTGATCGCCGGGCCGCGAGCAGGCTCCATGCCCGATGGCATCCACGCCTGTTGCGGACCGCGCGGCGGCATACCGGCGACGGCGAGATGGCTTTGTCCGCAGTACAGGACTGCTGGCTGGCGATCTGGCGCGGCCTGCCGGCCCTGCGCGACACGAACCGGTTTGCGCCGTGGGCGTTCGGCATCCTGCGCCGGCGCTGCGCGGATCAGATCAATCACAACGCTCGCGAGCGGAGCCGCGAGGTCGAAGCAAGCGAGGCGGACCCGGGCCAGACAACTGCGCCTGAAGACCGGCTTGCGATTGCCGAAGCCATGGCAGCGCTCAGCCCGGTGCACCGGCTCGCAGCTCACCTGTTCTTCGTCGAGGGGTTGACCCTCGCCGAGATCGCAGACGTGCA
>NZ_JBSYHW010000323.1:0-731 GCF_056108345.1 Cyanobium sp. NIVA-CYA 375
TCGAATTGCCACTGACGCTGAGCATCATCGCCGGTTTGACGGTCGAATGCGGCGCTCACCGATATGCCATCCCCCGATCCTACATCGAAGAGATCGCGCGCGGGCGGTCGTCCGCGATTACGGTCGAAGAACTCGGCGATACCAGCTTCGTCACTTTCCGCGGCAAGCGAGTGCCCGCCATTGCTCTGGGCAAAGTGCTGGGTGACCGCAACCCGCCCGCTCTGAAGGCAGGGGTGTTCGTGTTCGTCCGCCTCGCCAATGGCGATCTGTTCGCGCTGGTGGTCGACCGGGTGCTCGACAACGAGGACCTCGTGGTCAAGCCGCTGGCCCCGGCGGTAATGGCGACCGGGGTCTATGCCGGCTCGACCCTGCTCGACGACGGCAACCCGATCCTGATGCTGGACATTCCCAATATCGCCGCCCGCCATCAGCTGTCGAGCCCGCTCGGCACGCGCCGGGTGCCGGTGGCGGAGAAGGCTGCAGGCGAAGTCGCCGAAGCAGACCGGGTCATCCTGTTCACCGATCTGTCGGCCCGGCGCCGCGCGGTGCGGATGGCGGCGGTTCAGCGCATTCAGTCGATCGACATCGCCGACCTTGCCCGCGAAGGCGACCAGTGCCGGGCGAGCGTCGACGGCCGGATCCTGCCGGTGGTCGGGGTCGACGGCCCGTTGCCGGCAGAAGGGCGCATCGTGATGCTCCGCCTCGGCGATGGCGCGCGCGAAATCCTGTAC
>NZ_JBSYHW010000324.1:0-730 GCF_056108345.1 Cyanobium sp. NIVA-CYA 375
AGCACGATCACGTTCGACCCGATCAAGCTGAAAGGGGTGCGGCTCGATGGTACGGTGGTGCTGCAAACCTCGCGCCTGACCGATCCGTTCACCGGCGAACGACGCCAGTGGAGCGGGTTCACCAACCGGCAGGTCAATCTCGACCTGCGCCACGATATCCCGGGCAGCAAGCTCGCCTGGGGTGCCGGAGCCAACCACTTCCACCCGCTCGAGCGGTTCCGCAGCAACCAGACCGATCGCAATTGGGAAGGCCCGTGGTTCGCATCGCTGTTCGTCGAGCACAAGGATGTGTTCGGGCTGACTGTGCGCGCGCGGGTGGGCAATGCCCTCGGCGCGCGGCAATACCGGGAACGGGTGGTCTACACCGGGCTGCGCGATGCAAGCCCGATCGATTTCGTAGAACTGCGTGACCGCCGGATCGGGCCGATCTTCACCTTTACCGTTCGCGGCAACTTCTAGGGTTCGATCCGCTCCCCGCGCCAATCGAACACATGGCCCGACTGGCTCGGTCCAAGGCGGTCGAGCACATCGAGCAGCGCGGCGGCAGAGAACGCCGGATCGAACAGCTTGCCTCCCGGTACGTTGCGCTGGAACGGTTCGCTGAGTGCAGTGTCGACAGTGCCCGGGTGCAGCCCGGCGATGATGGCAAGCGGATGCGAACGCGCCAGTTCGATGGCGAAGGTCTTCAGCAGCATGTTGAGCGCGGCCTTGCTCGCCCGGTAGGAATGCC
>NZ_JBSYHW010000325.1:0-729 GCF_056108345.1 Cyanobium sp. NIVA-CYA 375
CAGGGCGCCACGACGATGCGCTGCATCGCAAAACGCGCCGGGTCGTGGAAGCGCTCGATCAGGCGCTGCGTGTCGGCCAGGATCGCGGGCTCGGTTTCGACCACGCCGTCGGGCGGCAGGCCGCCCTGGCTCCGGCCCACGCTCATCGCGCCGCGCGCGGCGTGGAAGCGCAGGCCGGTGGTGGCCGCGGCGTGGACCGTGTCGTCCAGCGTGCAGCCGTTCGGGAAGATGTAGAGGTGGTCGCTCGTGGTCGTGCAGCCGCTGAGCAGCAGCTCGGCCATGCCGAGCTGCGTGCTGGTGTGCAGCATCTCGGGCGTGAGCCGAGCCCAGATCGGGTAGAGCGTGCTCAGCCAGCCGAAGAGCTCGCTGTCCTGCGCGCCGGGCACCGCGCGCGTGAGCGTCTGGTACAGGTGGTGGTGGGTGTGGACGAGGCCGGGGATCACCACCTGGTCGGTGGCGTCGATCACCGTGTCGGCGGTGGCCGGCAGATCGGCCGTCGGCCCCACCTGCTCGATCACGCCGCCGCGCGCGAACAGGCCACCGTCGGCGATCTCGCGCCGCTGGCCGTCCATCGTCACCAGCACCTGGGCGTGGCGCAGCAGCAGCGTCGGCGCGCCGCTGCTCATGGTTTGTTCGGGGGCGGGGCCTTGTCGGACCAGAGTTGTCCGGCCGTCGACCAGTTGCTGCGCTCGATGTCGTAGAAGAGGATGTCCACCGCCTCGGGCGAGC
>NZ_JBSYHW010000326.1:0-724 GCF_056108345.1 Cyanobium sp. NIVA-CYA 375
CCGTCAGCCGCCGCTGCGGCAGCGGCGCCGGGCCCAGGCCCTGTTCGTGGACCCGCCGGCCCCAGAAGGGTTGATCGCCGAAGAAGGGGCAGATCACCGTGGGCCGCCCGGCCAGCAGGCCCGCCGCCGTGGTGCCCGCGCCGCCGTGGTGCACCACGGCCGCCATGCGTGGCAGCAGCGCGTCGTGTGGCGCCTGCTCGATGAGGTGCACGCCCGGCGGCAGTGTGCCGGGCTTCAGCCCGCCCCAGCCCTGCGCGAGGACGCCGCGCACGCCCGCCAGCCGCAGCGCCTCGATCACGAGCGCGGCCAGCCGCTGCGGGTCGCGCCCGGCCATGCTGCCGAAGCCCACGTACACCGGCGCCTCGCCCGCGTCCAGAAAGGCCTGCAGCGCCGGCGGTGGCGCCCAGCCGGTGCTGGCCGGCAGGCGCCAGAAGCCGGTGGCTGCGGCGTGTGGCGGCCAGTCGGCCGGGCGCGGCACGAGCAGCTCGCTGTGCCCGTGCAGCAGCGGCACCGGCCGGCCCTGGGCGTCGTGCAGCAGGTCGATCGCGCGCGGACGCGGCGGCAGGCCCCGTTCCTGGCGCCAGCGCTTCACGGGGCCGGCGCCGAAGCGCGTGGCGAGCTGGTTCACGAGCCGGTAGCCCTGGCGCCGGTAGACGCTGCGCAGGCCGAGATCCCAGGGCGGGCCGATGGGCAGGTCGGCCATCACCTTCCACACCCCCCCCCC
>NZ_JBSYHW010000327.1:0-720 GCF_056108345.1 Cyanobium sp. NIVA-CYA 375
GGGTTCCCTCCCGACACCGCCGAACTGACGGCTGAGATCAGCCAGGCCATCGAAGACGGACGCATCCGAAGCCGCCAGGGACGAACGGAAGACAACACGACGCCCACCCGCTTCGCCGACTTCGCGCAGGCGGTTGTCTTGCCTGCTGCGGCGACTTGAGCATGGTGTGAAGGCCGGGGGCGAACGATGCACAGCATGCAGCACGCGCTTGAGTGGGCCGTTCATGCGGCTTTGCCGCCTGTCCTGGCCCTGGGCTCCGGCCTCATGGCGGGGGTGTTTTTCGCTTTCTCCGCGTTCGTGATGACGGCGCTGGACGACCGGCCCGAGGCAGAGGCCATCGCGACCATGCAGCGCATCAACGTGCGCGTGATGAACGGCTGGTTCCTCGGCGTGTTCATGGGCACCGCCGTGCTGGGTCTGGCGGTCGCGGCGGCCGGCATCTGGATGTCGGGATCTCAGGCCACAGTCTGGTCCAGCGCTGCTTCAGTCGTGTACTTGCTGGGGGTCTTCGGCGTCACGGCAGGTTTCAACGTACCGATGAACGTGGGTCTGGCACAGTTGCACGTCTCCAGCGACGATCTGTCTGACGCATGGCGTGACTACCGCGTGCCCTGGACGCGCTGGAACCACGCCAGAGCCGCCGCGGCGTCGGCGAGCGCCCTCATTTGGGCGATCGCCAGTCAAGAATGGGGCTAGCCGTTGGCTGCGGCTAGCCTCAAT
>NZ_JBSYHW010000328.1:0-712 GCF_056108345.1 Cyanobium sp. NIVA-CYA 375
CATCGAGCAGGATGCCGCGCATCTTCAGGGCGTCGACATCCTCGCCATGACCCGGCAGCCGCTCACCGAGCATGGCGTAGTAGGTCGCGGGCGGGGCGGTCATGAACGGCACCCCCAGCTTCTGCAGCCGGTCCCAGCGGGTGACGAGGTCGTCGCAGATCAGCGCGATGTGCTGGATGCCCTCGCCGTTGAACTGGCGCAGGAACTCCTCGATCTGGCCCTTGCCGCCTTCGCCTTCCTCGTTGAGCGGGATGCGGATCTTGCCATCGGGCGCGGTCAGCGCCTTGGAGGTCAGGCCGGTATATTCGCCCTTGATGTCGAAGAAGCGGATCTCGCGGAAGTTGAACAGGGTTTCGTAATAGTCCGCCCAGTAGGCCATGCGCCCGCCGTAGACGTTGTGGGTGAGGTGATCGATCAGCTTGAACCCGGCCCCGACCGGGTGTTTGTCGACTCCCGGCAGGTATTCGAAGTCGATGTCGTAGATCGACAGGCCGTCTCCGTTTTCGTCGGCGTAGCGATCAACCAGGTAGAGGATCGCCCCGCCGATCCCGCGGATTGCCGGGATGTGCAGTTCCATCGGGCCGGTATGGACCTGGACCGGCTCGGCACCCTTGTCGAGCAGGTGCCTGTAGGCTTTGCGTGCGTCGCGCACGCGGAAGGCCATGCCGCAAGCGGACGGGCCATGCTCGCGGGCGAAGTACCATGCCGCGCT
>NZ_JBSYHW010000329.1:0-707 GCF_056108345.1 Cyanobium sp. NIVA-CYA 375
CTGCGATTGTTTCCTTGCGAATGCGTGAATCGGCAAATGCCACGTCTTCGGGAATGTTCGAGTCCAGGTGGTGGCACACCATCAGCATGTCTAGGTGTTCATCCACGGTATTAACAGTGAATGGCCGTGTGGGGTTTGTGGAGGATGGCAACACATTGGGCTGGCCACAGGCCTTGATGATATCTGGCGCATGCCCGCCGCCTGCGCCTTCGGTGTGGTAGGTGTGAATGACCCGGCCTTTAAAGGCGGCAATGGTGTCGTCAACCAATCCCGATTCATTCAAGGTATCGGTATGAATGGCTACCTGCACATCGTATTTTTCGGCTACGCCAAGGCAGGTGTCTATCGAGGCAGGGGTGGTGCCCCAATCCTCATGAAGCTTCAAGCCACAGGCACCCGCTTCAATCTGTTCTTCAAGCGCAAGGGGCTGGCTGGCATTGCCCTTGCCCAGAAAACCCAAATTCATGGGCATGCAATCGGCTGCTTGCATCATTTTCGCCAGGTACCACGGGCCTGGTGTGCAGGTGGTGGCATTGGTACCGGTTGCAGGGCCGGTGCCGCCACCAATCATGGTGGTAACGCCACTCATCAACGCTTCTTCAATTTGCTGTGGGCAAATGAAGTGGATATGTGCGTCAATGCCCCCAGCAGTCAGAATGCAACCTTCCCCAGCAATGACTTCAGTGCCCGGGCCAATCAGAATGTCG
>NZ_JBSYHW010000330.1:0-705 GCF_056108345.1 Cyanobium sp. NIVA-CYA 375
ACTCGCCCAGGTAGCGCAGCTCCACGCCGGTGGCTGCGGTATGGGCGCGGGCCAGGCGCGTGGTGAGTTCGAACAGCACGTTGCCCGTCTCCTCGATGGCCTCCACCACCGCCAGCCGCACGGCCGGCGTCGCGCCCCACAGCAGGTGCGCCAGGTGGTGCGAGAGCAGCCGGTTGCGCGCGCAGGCGTCGCCGAACAGGAACTGCATCGTCTGCACCGGCGAGGCCGGCACGTCGTGCCCAAGCTTCGCGAAGTCTTCCAGGTACCAGGGCCAGTGGTGGTCGTCCTCGTGGCTGTGCGCGTTGAGCATGCGCTGGTGCGGGTCGTCGCTGGGCTCGACGCGCAGGACGAAGCGGTTGAGATCGCCGAAGCTCAGGATGAACGGCGCCATGCAGGGGAAGAAGGCCAGGCGGTCACGCACCGGCAGTGTGTCGTCGCGCAGGAAGTCGAAGAAGGGCAGGCGGGCATAGGCGCGCTTGCGGCGCAGGATGTGCTGGAGGACGGTCTTCATGGGGGCTGGGAGTGGGTCTGGCCCGTTCCACGCAGCGCCGGCATGGCGGCGGACACCGGCCCTGCTGTCCGGGCCGGGCGCGCCGGTGCGTTGAACACAGCGCCATCCTCGAAGGACCCACACCATGAACACCGCCCTCGCACCCGCGCCTCTCAACGCCAACGAACCCTCGCGCTATGCCCGCTGCATCGAGG
>NZ_JBSYHW010000331.1:0-704 GCF_056108345.1 Cyanobium sp. NIVA-CYA 375
CCCGCGGCCTGGCGCGCGCGGTGGGCGCTGCCACGGCCGCATGAACCCGGTGTTCGGCCCGCCGCCGGCCGCGCTGCCTGCGGACTGGCCGCTGCGCGCGCACAGCGGCAGCGCGCGCGCGGACGGGCTGCGCTGGCATGTGCAGTGGCTGCGGCCGCCGGCCGGCGAGGCGAGGCCGGTGGCCCTGCTGCTGCACGGCACCGGCGCTTCGGGCCACTCGCTGGCGGCCCTGGCGCAGGCACTGGCCTCCACCCACGAGGTGATCGTGCCCGACCTGCCGGGCCACGCCCACACGCAGCGGCCGCGGGGCGACGGCCTTTCGCTGCCGGGCATGGCGGCCTCGCTCGCGGCGCTGCTGCAGGCGCTGGAACGCCGGCCGGCCTTGATCGTCGGCCACTCGGCGGGTGCGGCCGTGGCGGCGCGCCTGTGCCTGGACGGCGGGGCGGATCCGGCGCTGATCGTGTCGCTGTCCGGCGCCTGGTTCCCGCCCGGCGGCGTGGCGGGCTGGTGGTACGCGCCGGCAGCCAAGCTGCTGGCCCTGAACCCCCTGGTGCCGCACCTCTTCTCCTGGCAGGCGGCGCGGCCGGCGACGCTGAAGAAGCTGCTGGACAGCACCGGCTCGCGCATCGATGCCGAGGGCGCTGCGCACTACGCGCGCCTGGTCGGCAACCCGGCTCACGTGGGTGCGGTGCTCGCCATGATGG
>NZ_JBSYHW010000332.1:0-704 GCF_056108345.1 Cyanobium sp. NIVA-CYA 375
CTCGACCCGCACGGTCAGCACCACTTCGCCCGCCTCGGTGAACTTCACCGAGTTGCTCCGCAGATTCCGCAGCACCTGGCGCAGCCGCGTGACGTCGCCGTCGATGACGGGTGGCACATCGCCTTCAAAGAGGTAAGCGATGTCCAGACGTTTCTCGGCCGCACGCGGGCCGATCAGGTCCATCGCCGACTCCACACACTCGCGCAAGTCAAACGAATGGCGCTCGATGTCCATGCGCCCGGCTTCGATCTTGGAGCAGTCCAGGATGTCGTTGATGATGGTCAGCAGCGAATCGCCGCTGTCGCGGATGGTGGTGGCGAAGTCGCGCTGGTCTTCCGTCAGCGGTGTGTCCAGCAGCAACCCGCTCATGCCGATCACCGCGTTCATCGGCGTGCGAATCTCGTGGCTCATGGTCGCCAGGAAGGCGCTCTTGGCTTCGTTGGCGGCTTCGGCGGCGGTGCGCGCCTCCTGCGTCTCCCTGAACAAGCGTGCATTCTGGATGGCGATGACCACCTGGTCGGCGAAGGTGCGCAGCAGCGTCAGCTCACCCTCGTTGAAGCTGGCGGGGGCTTGTCTCGTCACATTGAGCAGCCCGAGCGCCTGGCCTTCCCAGATCAGCGGCGTCGAGACGATGCCGTAGCTGCCCCATGCGTCGATGGTGCTGCGGATCGGGTGCGTGGCGTCGTAGAGGTGCTCCACGTCGG
>NZ_JBSYHW010000333.1:0-702 GCF_056108345.1 Cyanobium sp. NIVA-CYA 375
CTGGAGGGACTAGGAGCATGTCGCACATAGATCCACGCGCGCCCAATCCACAGCCAGCCCTCAATCTGCCCAGAACCCAGTGACTGCAATGGTTCTGGGCGAGATCATGGGTCATGGTCAAGCCCAAATCGTTCCGCCCCTGGAACCCCGAGCAGACGCTGCTGCTGCCGCCATCACCGGTGGACTGGCTGCCGGAGAACCATCTGGTGTTCTTTCTGCTCGATCTGGCTGCTGAGCTGGATCTTGAGGCCATCCACGCCGTCTACCGGCAGAAGGATCCTCGCGGCGAGAAGGCGTACGAGCCCCGGATGCTGGTGGTGCTGCTCCTGTACGCCTACTGCGTCGGGTTGCCCAGCTCCAGGAAGATCGAGAAGGCCTGCTGGGAGGACGCCGCTTTTCGGATGCTGACCGGGAACCAACAGCCGGACCACAGCCGGATCGCTGATTTCCGTCGCCGACATCTTGATGCGTTGGCCGGACTGTTCATTCAGGTGCTGCGGCTGTGCCAGAGGGCAGGGCTGGTGAGCCTGGGGACGGTGGCGTTGGATGGCACCAAGGTCAAAGCCAATGCCAGCAAACACAAGGCGATGAACCACGAGCGGATGCTCAAGTCCGAGCGGCAGCTGGAGGCTGAAATGCGGGCATTGCTGCGCAAGGCCGAGATCATCGACGCTCAGGAGGACGGCCAATACGGCAAGGGCA
>NZ_JBSYHW010000334.1:0-701 GCF_056108345.1 Cyanobium sp. NIVA-CYA 375
GTCGGTGTCGCGCTTGAACATCACGTTCGCCTTGAGCGCCTGGTCAAGATGATGGACGACCTGGGTGTTCTCGACGTCGTAGAGATTGTCGGTCGCCAGCAGCCCCGCATCCTTCAGCATCCGCTCGATCGATTCGTTGCCATCCTCGGTCCAACTGATGGCACGGGCCTTCTCGTCCTTCTCGTACCACTCTTCGGGCACCTGCTTCACGATCGCGTCGAGCGCGGTGTAAAGCTCGGACTTGTCCTCGGTCGGGCCCGAGATGATCAGCGGGGTGCGCGCTTCGTCGATCAGGATCGAGTCGACCTCGTCGACGATCGCGAAGTTGAACGGGCGGTGCACCATCTGCGCCCGTTCGTGCTTCATGTTGTCGCGCAGGTAGTCGAAGCCGAACTCGTTGTTGGTGCCGTAGGTGATGTCGGCGGCATAGGCCTCGCGCCGCTCGTACTCGCCGAGGTTGGGCACGATCACACCGACGGTGAGGCCGAGCCAGCGGTAGATCTGGCCCATCCAGTCAGCGTCGCGGCGGGCGAGGTAGTCGTTGACGGTGACGACGTGGACGCCCTTGCCCTCGATCGCGTTGAGATAAGTCGCCAGCGTTGCCACCAGGGTCTTGCCCTCACCGGTGCGCATTTCCGAGATTTCGCCACGATGGAGCACGATCCCGCCAATCAGCTGGACGTCGAAGTGGCGCATGCCGA
>NZ_JBSYHW010000335.1:0-701 GCF_056108345.1 Cyanobium sp. NIVA-CYA 375
TTGTCTATTCGCGCGGGCGCTTCGCCGTCGAAACCGCCGGCTTGCCCGCGCTCTACCTCCCCGCCTGGCCGGAGGTGACGCGGGTGGTGGATGATTGCCAGTAGCACGGCATAGGCGATTGTTCTGATCGCAAACTTACCATCCCGCTCCCTCTCGCTCGCCCTTTCCTTGTCATTCCCGCGAAGGCGGGAATCCAGGGAAAGGTATTAGCCATGGATCCCCGCCTTCGCGGGGATGACAAACACGTGGGACATGCAAGGGATGCATGGCGGTCCCCATATGCATCCGATGGTATCGGTATGTCTTAGCCTAATGGCGCGATCCAGCCGGCCAGTTCGCGCCGGATCAGGGATTCCAGCATGGCCATGCCCGGCGCACCGGTGTTGAGGCAGGCGAGCGCGGCGAAATGCTCGCCCCCGGCCTCGATGAACGACTCCTTCCCTTCCAGCGCGATTTCCTCCAGCGTTTCAAGGCAATCGGCGGAGAACCCGGGGGTCGCCACGGCCAGCTTGCGGGTGCCGTTGCGCGCCTCTTCCTCCAGCGTGGTGTCGGTCGCCGGCTCCAGCCACTTGGCCCGGCCGAAGCGCGACTGGAAGGTGGTGACAAACCGCATGCCGGGCCGGTTCATTCGAGCTCGAGGCCCTTGGATTCGAACTTGTTGGTCAGCACGCGCACCGGCGTCGTGGTGGGGTCGACGTTGA
>NZ_JBSYHW010000336.1:0-695 GCF_056108345.1 Cyanobium sp. NIVA-CYA 375
GGCAATATGGTTGGCGAAGGCCAGGTAGCTGGCCGTGAATTCCGGCGGCATGACCTCGACCAGGAAACGGTTCTCCAGCCAGAGTTCCAGAACATCGAAATCGCCGCCGCGGCTGCAAATCCGGCACAGCCAGCCTTCGCGCTCGGCGATCTGCTGGACTGCCGCGACATCGAGTGAAACGCTCAGCGCAACGTGCGTCGCCGTATAGAGCGAAGCCGGTTCCACCTGGCCGAACGCGGGGCCGTGCTCGGTGCCGGGATCGATCACCAGGTCATGCGGGTGCACCTCGATGCCGGTGCCCTGCCCATCGGGCGCGACGGCGAGGAACGATCCGGGATAGGGCGGAAAGGGCAAGGCAAAGCCCTGCATCAGTTCGCCCAGCACGGTGGCGACGCGGTGCGGATCATGGGCGGCAATCGAAATGTGGTGGATCATGTCTGGTTCCTTGACTTGGGGTGCAATTGAGTTGATTTACACTGTGTCAATTAGTGAGCAGTTTACACCATGTCAACCACTACTGCGAAGCCCGATACGCGCACCCTGATCCTCGATGCAGCCCTAGCGTTGATGCAGCAGGGCCGCGCCGCGGCAAACCTGGTGCAGGTGGCAAAGGCGGCCGGCGTTTCGCGCCAGGCGGTGTACCTGCACTTTGCCGACCGGGCCGACCTGTACCTCTCGCTCGTCCGCCACATTGA
>NZ_JBSYHW010000337.1:0-691 GCF_056108345.1 Cyanobium sp. NIVA-CYA 375
GGTTCTGGGCAGATTGAGGGCTGGCTGTGGATTGGGCGCGCGTGGATCTATGTGCGACATGCTCCTAGTCCCTCCAGATGACTCTCCAAGGTGGCCGCACGCATGGCGTTGCCGTTATCAGCGTGGAGGATCAGCGGCTTGGGTCGGCCCTTGCTAATCCGCTCTCTCAGGCAAGCCCTGCTTACAAGATCCGCTGCAATGGCTTGATCCTCACCGAATCGGAGAAGCCAAGCTGCTTGTCGCCCATCACCTCAGTTCTGGCCTTGGTTGGCGCCTCAATTCTCGCGCGGATATCCTGGGACTCAAGAATCTCGCTTGCTAATCCTAACTTATCTTAGCAAGCCCTTGACCTTACGAATTATATTTGCTAATTTTTGATGGATTTGCATTTTAGGCCTGCTGAGCCTTTCGCTATGATTAAATTCGCTTTCATTTTTGCCACTATTTTTATAGCAACACCCACTCTTGCCCAGAATAATCAATCCGCTAAAATCATTAAATCGACAACTCCATCAGGAGCTGAGCTTGGAGAGCTTTACGTTGCTTCTTCTAATGGTTCTGATGCTCCCTTCGTTGCTGTCAGCATCCACGATGTGAGTTCAAAGATTGCTTGTCGTTCCGGTGACTTTCAGGAAAGTTGTCACTCCTTGGCTGCCATTCAGGCGGCCTTGATTAAGGGTAGCGCCATGAG
>NZ_JBSYHW010000338.1:0-688 GCF_056108345.1 Cyanobium sp. NIVA-CYA 375
GGCTGCGCTGAACTGGTGACCAGTGCATATCGAAAATCGTTTTTTAGCGCACCGGGCACGCCCGCTTTGGCCAGTGTGCGCGCAGGTAACGTAATTGGCGGGGGCGATTGGGCTGAAGATAGGTTGATCCCCGACATTTTGAAAGCCTTTGAAAATAAGCAGCCTGTGGTAATTCGCAACCCACATGCTACCCGGCCATGGCAGCATGTCCTCGAGCCGCTGCATGGCTATTTCATCTTGGCTGAGCACCTGTACAACGATGACAAAAAACAGTTTTCAGAAGGCTGGAATTTCGGCCCGATTGAAGATGATGCAAAACCAGTTCAGTGGATTGTTGAACGATTGGTAAAGAATTGGGGCAACGGCGCAAGCTGGCAGCTGGATGGCGGCGAACACCCCCACGAGGCCAATTACCTGAAGCTAGATATTTCTAAAGTTAAAAAACATTTGGGCTGGTACCCACGCTGGAGCTTGAACACAGCGCTGGACAAAATTATTGAATGGCACAAGGCATGGCTTCAAGGTGAAAGCATGAAGCAGGTATGCCTTCAACAAATTCAAGAATATTCACAACGCCCAACAGCATGCAGTAAAGGAATTGCACAATGAACGAGCCAGTTACATTTCATAAAACCAATCCGGAAGCGCTGCGCGCGCAAATTGCAGAACTGGTTCAGCAGTATGCCGA
>NZ_JBSYHW010000339.1:0-678 GCF_056108345.1 Cyanobium sp. NIVA-CYA 375
CGCGAGCGCGCCGGAGCGAGCTATGCGCCGCAGATCAGCTCCAGCTGGCCGGTCGATCTCGCCGCCGGGGGGACGATCACCGCGGTCAGCCAGCTGCGGCCGGAAGACGTGCAGGTGTTTTTCGAAGTGGCCGAGCGGATCGCCGCCGACCTCACCGCCAATCCGGTCAGCCCCGATGAGCTCGCCCGGGTGACCGAGCCGCTGCGCCAGCTGGTCCAGCGTGCAGCGACCGGTAACCAGTTCTGGATGTACCAGCTGGCCGGCGCGACGCATGACCCGCAGCGGGTCTTGCTGCTGCGCTCGCTGCTGGTCGACTATACCCAGACCACGCCCGAGGCGATGCAGGCGCTGGCAGCAAAGTACTTCGGCGGCCAGCCCGGTTGGCGGCTGGCGGTGATCCCGGAGGGGCAATCGCTGGCGGGGGAGAACAGTGCCAGGGCCCAGGCCGTGACGGGCCGCTGAGCGCCGCTGCGCCAAGGCCAGCCTTGGCGCGATGCAGAATTATTGCGCTTGCGAATGCCCGGTCCATCGGCTTGAGGGGAGGCTGGCGCATTGCCGCGCCTGTGCAGACGATGAAGTGAAGACGGACAATGGCTCGCGAATGGAACCCTGACAGCTGGAAGGCACACCAGGCCCGGCACCTGCCGACCTACGAGGATGCCGCAGCCCTGGCCGAAG
>NZ_JBSYHW010000340.1:0-676 GCF_056108345.1 Cyanobium sp. NIVA-CYA 375
CGCATTAGTCATGTCCTCAAGCCCCCGGATGTACTGATCAGAGGGGTGACAACTTTCCTGAAACTGGGGGGATTGACAAACATAGATTAGATGTTCTTGTCATCCAGTTCAACTATGGTTTTTTCAATTTTGATGTTTTTAAGAAGTTTCTCGATACACAGATTGAGCTCGGTCGAATCGTTGTTATTACTCTGCACGCAACGACAGACCCAGCCCATGTGCCGAAAAAGAAATTATCAACATTAGTATCGACTTTGAGACGCTGCCATAGGCTACTAGTGCACTCGCCAAGTGATATGAACAAGCTTAAGCGGCTGGGATTGGTTGACAATGTGACTCTGTTCCCACACGGAGTAGTCGACTACAGCTCGCCTGTAAAGATGCCATTCGACTCCAAGCGCTCATTTAGGATCGCCTCCTATGGCTTTTTCTTGCCTCATAAAGGTTTGTTAGAGCTAATTGATGCCACTGCACTCTTGCGTAATCGAGACTTGAATATCCAGTTGGACATGGTAAACTCGGCCTATCCTCTTCCGGAGTCGGTCAACTTGATTGCACAGGTTACAAAAAAGATTGAGAATAGTGGCCTTCAGGGTATGGTTTCAATCTGCTCTGATTTCCTGAATGACTTGGAAAGCCTCGAAAGACTTGCAAATGCTGACTTAATAATCTTCCC
>NZ_JBSYHW010000341.1:0-669 GCF_056108345.1 Cyanobium sp. NIVA-CYA 375
TTGATTGAGGCAACACTAAATCACTGGTAACACGAATTGAGATTCAACGCGCCCGCCTACCTAATTGTCGCCGTGCACTGATGGCCGACAGTTGCCACGAAGCGTTTGGAATCGTGCAGCTGGAGGCAATGGCTTACGGGGTGCCAGCCATTGCCCTGCAACACCCGCGCAGTGGGGCCTACTGGGTGAGCCACACCCCATCCCAGCGCTGGGATGGTCATCGCGGCTCACTCGTGCCTTTCCTCGTCGCTCTGTCCAGACAACCCGAGTCCCACCTCATCCTGCTTCGACAAGAAACGCTTCAGAGATATGACAGCGAATTCCAACGGTCAATATGGATGAAACGGCTGCGGCAATTGCTTGAGCCATGACTACGATCTCCATCGGTGTCAACGCGCTCGATTTTTCCGGCTCCCACAGGCTTAAGTGTCTATGCGCAGCGTACGCTTCGTGGCCTGTCGCAGCGGCTCGCTCTGGATGTGCTGGCCTTTGCTGAGGGCAATTTCGGGCTCCAGCGTTATCCCCGTGGCGGCCTACCGCTCAGGCTGGGCAGCCGGCGAGCCGCCTGGGCTACTACAAAGGCGGTGTCTCAGTTCGGTGACTTTCAGGAAAGTTGTCACTCCTTGGCTGCCATTCAGGCGGCCTTGATTAAGGGTAGCGCCATGAGCG
>NZ_JBSYHW010000342.1:0-669 GCF_056108345.1 Cyanobium sp. NIVA-CYA 375
AGTCGAGGTTTGACACGAGATCGGCAGTCGGGTGCCACCTGGTTGCCTCGCGCAGGCCCCGGTCATCCTCCCCCACCAGCGGCGAGAACACCGCTTCGACCCCTTCCCGCTTGCCGGCCAGCGTCGCCATCCCGGTCAGCAGGGCTGGGGGAACCGGCAACAGGATCGTCTTCCTGCCCAGTCGTGCCGACACGGTGCGGACCAGCTGCGCGGTGGTCACCGGCGCGCCGTCGCCCGGCTCCCACGGCTGCTGCGCGGCAGCCGCGAAGGCTGTATCGTCGGCCTGGGCCAGCGCGATCACCAGCCGGGCGAGGTTGTCCCGCGACAGGTAGGTACGCGGGGCGCGGGCCAGGCCGAACGGCAGCGGCAGCCCGGTCTGCACCAGCCGCACCAGCAGCGCGAACCCGCCCTTGCACCCGGGTCCGTAGACCGGCGGCAAGCGCAGGATAACCGTCTTGGCGGCGGGCACTGCACCGAGCACTTGCTCGGCTGCTCGCTTGCCCGCGCCGTAGGCATTGGGTTTCGCCCCTTCGTCGAGCCGGGCATAGATCGAACTCGCCAGCACGATCCGCGACACGCCCGCCACCGAAGCCGCCGAAGCCACGGCCCTGGCGAGGTCCGGGGCGGAACTGGCCTCATCAGTGCGGACCGGATTGTCCGCCAGGTGGA
>NZ_JBSYHW010000343.1:0-668 GCF_056108345.1 Cyanobium sp. NIVA-CYA 375
TGCAATTAACTATTCAAATTATAAGCTATTGTCGCCTCAACGCAAGGGCTGATCGTATTTTTCGAGGTGCCCTTAAGCAATTTGAGAATATGAGATATTTCCCTGCATTTGTTAAGGGCTCTCCATTGCAGTGTGATGTGATGATGGCTCCGATCGAGATTGCGTTATCATGCATGCATACAGTATCTAAGGTGTCACATATTGTCCCTTTGGCAGTGCAAGAGAATTTTGACGCTAATACAGCCTATTCCGATCTTAGAGCTTTTTTCCAGTAGTACAGCTGGTCGTATTATTCCGCTCTATAGTTCTCACTAGGCTTGCAATCACAGACTTGTCTCGAAAATCAAGTATTGCTTTGGAGTTTATAATTATTGATCCGCACTAGGTGCCCCCATCACTATACGATGACTTGCTCAGAGCAGCATCTTTTTCTAGGTCTTGAATTTCTATATTGGCAATAGATTTGAATCCTAGCAATGCGGATTTTCTTGATTCTGATCATAATGCTGCCTGTCTTTTTTAAGTAGCTCTCCGCTGTGTTTTCTTTTGGTAACAGGTTGTTTGGAACTTGTGCTAGCCTGTAAATGTTCACCACGCCGGTAAGCACAAGTTTGGCTCGGCGTTGGCGGCACCCCTCTAGCAGCTCCAGAGCGGCCTCCACCTGGTCG
>NZ_JBSYHW010000344.1:0-664 GCF_056108345.1 Cyanobium sp. NIVA-CYA 375
TGGCGATGTACGAGCTCTTCAGCTGGGTCGAGAAGCGCACCACCGGTTGGGCGCACCGCGGCACCCAGGGCGAGTGACGGGGCGCATGAAGCCTGAGCAAGCCATCCGCCACCTGCGGCACGCCAACGCCGTGGCGCAGGCCGCGGCGGCCAAGGGCAAGCACCCCTTCGGCGCCCTGCTGGTGGCGGCCGACCACGAGACCGTGCTGCTGGAGCAGGGCAACGTCGACACCGTGAACCATGCCGAGTCGGCGCTCGCGCGCGTGGCGGCGCACCGCTTCGACGAGGCCACGCTGTGGGCCTGCACGCTGGTCACCACCGTCGAGCCCTGCGCGATGTGCGCCGGCACGCAGTACTGGGCCCACATCGGGCGCCTCGTCTACGGCATGACCGAGGCGCGGCTGCTCGCGATCACCGGCAACCACGCCGAGAACCCGACGCTCGACCTGCCCTGCCGCGAGGTCTTTGCGCGCGGGCAGAAGCGCATCGAGGTGATCGGCCCGGTGCCCGAGGTGGAGGCCGAGATCGCCGCCGTGCACCAGGCCTTCTGGGCCGCCCGCTGAACGCGCCGTGGGCTGGAAGGCGCAGCTGACGCTGCGGTACACCCACGAGGCTGGCGAACAGGGCGGCCACACCGGCGCACACGACCGCCACGAAGGCCCGCT
>NZ_JBSYHW010000345.1:0-664 GCF_056108345.1 Cyanobium sp. NIVA-CYA 375
GAGCGTGTTGCCGAATCGTGCAGAGCCGGGGGTGCGGTTCTCGGTCTCGGTATAGCTGTAGGCGGCGCGGGCCGTCAGCCGCTCGCTCGGCCGCGCGCCGAGTTCGAGCTCGAACCCCTGCGCGCGAACCCTGCCGAGGTTCTCGTAGAACCCGAACGGCCGGGTGGCGCACAGCGGGGCGGGGTTGCCGAAACAGCTGGCGAACTCGATCTGGTCCTCCGCATCGCGGCGGAACAGCGTCGCGGCGGCATGGAAGCGGCGAGAGGTCATGGTCCGCTCGCCCAGCGCCAGACCGAGGTCGAAGCTGGTGCTCTTCTCGGGGCGCAGCGCTTCGTTGCCGAAATCGCTGAACAGCTGGAACAGAGTCGGCGCCTTGAACCCCTCGCCCACGCTGGCGCGCAGACGCAGGTCATCGACAATCTCGTAGCTCAGGTCGCCGCCGAAGCTGGCCGCGGTGCCGAACCGGGCATGATCATCGACGCGTCCGCCCACCCGGGCGGAGAGCCCGCCGTATTCGATCCCCGCTTGCGCATAGGCGCCGAAAATCCGCGTGCTGCGCCCGGCGTCGAACAGAGTGCGGTAATCGCTCCACTCGTGCTCACCGCCGAAATGGACCAGCAGCGGGCCGAGCGGCCGCCATTCGCCGCGCAGGGCGATCCGGTCG
>NZ_JBSYHW010000346.1:0-663 GCF_056108345.1 Cyanobium sp. NIVA-CYA 375
GCCGAGCAATCCGGCAAGACGATCGCGAATTCCTCGCCCCCCAGTCGCCCGACGGTGTCCTGTCCGCGCATCACATCGACCGCGAGCATGGCAATGCGCCGGATGACCGCGTCGCCGGCCGGGTGACCAGGGCTGTCGTCGATGCTCTTGAAGTGATCGATGTCGAGCACTGCCAGCGCCAGCGGGCGGCGGCTGCGGCGCGCCCCGGCGATGGCCCGGTCCAGCGAGGCAAGGAGTTCGCGCCGGTTGGCGAGGCCGGTCAGGTCATCGGTTATCGCCCGCCGGTGCAGTTCCTCGCGGACTTCGGCTTCCGCGCTGATCGAGCGGCGGACAGCAAGCGTGGCAAAGGATGTGCTCAGCAGCAACAGGAGGCCGACAAGGGTCAGGCCATACTGGTACCACTCGTTGTTGCGGGCCAGAATCTGGGCCTGGCGTGTGCTGGCAGCCAGTGAGACCTGGGCGTGCAGCTCGACGTGGGCGATCTCGTCGATCAACGCTTCGATCAGGCGCTCGCCATCGCCGGTGCCGATCAGGGCGACTGCGCGATCATGCTTGCCGCTCCGCTGCAGTGCAATCACTTGCCGTTGCCAGTTTGTGAGAGTCCGCACTTGCGAGTCG
Organism: Cyanobium sp. NIVA-CYA 375; assembly: GCF_056108345.1. Taxonomy (NCBI): domain Bacteria; kingdom Bacillati; phylum Cyanobacteriota; class Cyanophyceae; order Synechococcales; family Prochlorococcaceae; genus Cyanobium; species Cyanobium sp. NIVA-CYA 375. Next base: position 619 of record NZ_JBSYHW010000346.1, read on the forward strand.
ACAATTCGGACATGCTCCTGAGCGTCGGCATCGTTGCGGGTGAGG
>NZ_JBSYHW010000347.1:0-663 GCF_056108345.1 Cyanobium sp. NIVA-CYA 375
GTCGCCTCGTCGAGCGTGCCCGAGGCGCCATCGACATTGAGCACCAGATGCGCGTTCCTGAGCCGCTCCGCGATCACCTTGGAGGTGAGCATGGTGGTTTCTTCGTCGCCCGAATAGGCGATCACGATGCCGCGCTTGGGCCGGAAACCGGCCTTGCGCAGTTCCATCACCGCGACCATCGCCTGCACCGCGTCGAACTTGGTGTCGCTCGCCCCGCGCCCGTAGAGCAGGCCGTTCTCGACCACCGGGGTGAAGGGATCGCGCTCCCAGTCGGCCGGGTCGGCCTCGACCACATCGAGGTGGGCGGAGATGACGATCGGGCCAAGCTTGGGGTCGCTGCCGGCCCAGGTCGCGATCAGGTAGGCGGTATCGTCATAGGGGACGATCTCGATCTCGTCCGCGCTCCAGCCGCTGTCGCGCAAGGCGCCTGCGAACAATTCGGCGACCTTGCCGGTCTCGTTGCCCGGCCCGCGCACCGAGCGCAGCGCAATGCTGGCCTTGGACAGCTCGAGCACCTGCGCCTCGGCGGCTTTGTCCGCCAGCGCGGGGGTGGCAGCGGTCGCCAGCGCGGTCGCCAGCAGCAGGGTACGCAAGGTCATGTCCGTTCCTCCCAGGTCACGGTTGCATCAGCATAATCGAAGGTAAAGCGGTAGCGGGTGGTTG
>NZ_JBSYHW010000348.1:0-662 GCF_056108345.1 Cyanobium sp. NIVA-CYA 375
TTCAATCCCGTGTTTGCCTTGAAGAAACTCTTTCCGCCAAGCTTCACTTTCAGAACCGACGCGGGAAGAAAAGTTTCGATGTCTGCTTCGCTTTTGTTGCCTAACGGCAGCGGCACGACGTATAAATTGCCGTATATGTGGTAAAATTGCGCTTTCCCGTCCACGGAAGCTACCTTAGTTACTGTTTTTATAGTTGCAAATATCGGCTTCGCGCCAGAGTCATTCTCTATAACTATGATTGTGGGCGCGGTAGGCTTCGGAGCAGAAAACCATGCCACAGCGCTCCTATACCTTGCGATGAATGCTTGCATTTCTCCAAACCCCCCTGAAAGAGATTGGATTGCAGCACTTGTATTATTATATTTGAAACAACGCGGAACTATCGCGATATCCTTGCCAGACACCACGGCGAGAGACGGGTATTTTTTTGCCTGCTTCCGGATTGCTAATCTCAAATAGATGCAGTCAGTTTTCCCTTCGCAAATTATAGTTGGCCTCTTTATTCCATAGAAGTATTTGAAATCAAGAAATTTGCTATAGAGCCTATATATCCCCGGTACATTGTGGGGCCACCCATCTACCTTCGGCCTAGTTTCGTCGTCGGTGAGTGGGTACTTGATGTTGAATATGTACGAGAGCCGCCCACTAAGCGGTTCAAGCAG
>NZ_JBSYHW010000349.1:0-659 GCF_056108345.1 Cyanobium sp. NIVA-CYA 375
AGCGATCCTCACCGAGGCCGCACCCTGGCGGTTGCTGGTGCCGACGCAGTCGCTGCCGGTGTCGCCACCGCCGATCACGATCACGTGCTTGCCGGTCGCCGTGAGCGAACCGCGCGGAGCAGCGCGGACTTCGTCGTCACCCGCCACGCGCTTGTTCTGTTGGGTCAGGAATTCCATCGCCAGCCGCACGCCAGGCAGCTCCGCGCCGGGGATGTCGAGCATCCGCGCCTCTTCCGCCCCGCCTGCCAGCACCACGGCGTCGAAATTCTCGCGCAGCGCGCGGAAGCTCACTTCCACGCCGACTTCGGCGCTGGTCTTGAAGGTCACCCCTTCCGCTTCCATCTGGACCGCCCGCCGGTTGATCAGCTGCTTTTCCATCTTGAAGTCGGGGATGCCGTAGCGCAGCAGGCCGCCGATCCGGTCGCTCTTCTCGAACACCGTCACGGCATGACCAGCCCGGGCCAGCTGCTGGGCACAGGCCAGACCGGCCGGGCCGGAACCAACCACTGCAACCGACTTTCCGGTCTGTGCCTCCGGCACCTGCGGCTTGATCCAGCCTTCCTGCCAGCCGCGATCGACGATTGCGCATTCGATGCTTTTGATGGTCACCGGCTGGTCGACAATGTTGAGGGTGCAGCTCGCCTCGCACGGGGCGGGGC
>NZ_JBSYHW010000350.1:0-657 GCF_056108345.1 Cyanobium sp. NIVA-CYA 375
GTTGAACCAGAGCGGCGACCTTGAGGGTTGCACCCGTCACCCCGATGGCAGCGTCACCACCCCAAAGGGGTTCAAGCAAGCCTATGACCAGTACCGCGAAAGCGGGTGGGGTACGATTTCCCAGCCGGAAGAGTTCGGCGGGCAGGGCATGCCGCACGTGCTTGGCATGGTGATCGAGGAATTCACCGGTACCGCCAACCAGGCCTTTGCGATGTATCCCGGCCTGACGGCCGGAGCGACCGCAGCCCTGCGGGTCAAGGGCTCGCCGGAGCAGCAGGAAAAGTACCTGCCGAAGATGATCTCCGGGGAATGGTCAGGCACGATGAACCTGACCGAACCGCATTGCGGCACCGATCTGGGCATGATCCGCACCAAGGCGGAGCCGAACGCCGACGGCAGCTATGCCATCACCGGGACCAAGATCTTCATCTCGGCCGGCGAACATGACCTGACCGAGAACATTATTCACCTCGTGCTGGCCAAGACCCCCGGCGCACCGGACAGCACCAAGGGTATCTCGCTGTTCGTGGTACCCAAGTTCCTCGTCAACGATGACGGCTCTCTGGGCGAGCGCAACGCCGTGTCGTGCGGGTCGATCGAGCATAAGATGGGCATCCACGCCAACGCCACCTGCATGCTGAACTACGACGGCGCCAC
>NZ_JBSYHW010000351.1:0-656 GCF_056108345.1 Cyanobium sp. NIVA-CYA 375
GTGATGGCTGTAGGAATGGTCGCGCTTCTCGGCGACGGGGGGGACGGCAGGAGCCGGTGTGGTCACGCTGGTTGGCCCTCGTTCTGGGTCATGGCTTGCGCCGCTTGCGTCAACATGGCGATTCCGGCCGCAAGCGCGGCAAGCGACAGCAGGGATCGGTTCATCGGGACGCTCCGGGTGCGGGTACAGGCGGGGCGGCTGGAAAGCCGTCGCCCGAATGACTATGGTGGTTGGCATCAAGCGGCAAGAGCCGCCGCGCACATTGCCAAGGAACAACCCGATGCTGATGCAGACCCATGAAGCCCGCCTGTCCGCTCTGCGCGAGGAACTGAAGCGGCAGGGGCTGCCGCATCGACTGGCTCAGTTCGGCGGCCGGTGGACGATTGTCTTTGCGCAAGACCACCGCAAAACCGGACACAATTACTCTCCTGCGCCAATGGCAGCGGTCCCGGGCTCAACCGCGATCTGCTGCCCGTCTCCTCGTCTGCACTGCAACCGGCGGTCTGCCAACCGTCTAACGCCCGCCACCAAACCTTTGCCCGCAATTGATTTTGCTCCGGCGTGCCGCCAAGGCTGTTCGTGCCAAAGAGTGTAACCGAATCAAATCAGCAATCAGAGCCTGTGTGGAACATGTTTTTGGCTGCATAACAATGTCC
>NZ_JBSYHW010000352.1:0-655 GCF_056108345.1 Cyanobium sp. NIVA-CYA 375
GCTACCCTTAATCAAGGCCGCCTGAATGGCAGCCAAGGAGTGACAACTTTCCTGAAAGTCACCGCGGCAAGAAACTCTTCTCCAGCTGGATCAATAATGCAATACTTCGCGCTGTTGTTCTTTAAGGCTGGCTCTTCTAATCTCTGTCTTGGAAGAACTAAATAAATCGATCCGGGGTCATCAACGTCAATACGTAGTGACAGTTGATCTGACGTGTAAGCTCTCCTCTCGCTGTTTTGAGTGCGTTCATCCCTATCAATCTCAATGAGGCACTGTATTTCGCGTTGGATTAGATTTTCAAACCATTCTTCTAGATCTAAACCTGTCTCAACGTACTTTAACTGTTCGCACAGAAGCTTGTTGAATTCAGGAGAGAAGCCACCAGCTTCACGAATGAACCGCACAATATCAGCTGATATAGTCTCCAGCGAGTTTCCTTGATCGAGCAAGTCCTCTAAGGCAACTGACAGGACTGATCGATCACTGCGTCGCGGGAACGAGAGTTTCCAGGAATGAGAGATGTTTTTTTTGTTTGAGTCAACTGTTTTAGGAAGTCTGAGTTTTCGATGGCTTTCTAATGGAAAGGCATCATCTCTCTCCAGCCCCCAGCGCAGCCTCCGGTTGGCGCGATGCCCTGGCCTTCGCGATCCTGTTT
>NZ_JBSYHW010000353.1:0-654 GCF_056108345.1 Cyanobium sp. NIVA-CYA 375
AAGAAGACGCCCCGCCGCATGCAGAGGCCGAAGCCGCGATCTCGGACGCACCGGACACAGCAGCGGCCGAGGGTGTTGTGACTCCGTCCAATGGTGCCCCCGCCTATGCCGTGGCCTATCCCGGTGCCGATGCCACGCCTTCCGGCACCGAACCCGCCACCGATCTGGCCGGTTCGATCACCTTCACCACGCCCGACAGTCCCGAGGCGGTGATCGAATTCTATCAGTCAAAGGCGCGCGAAAGCGGCCTGTCGACCGTCTCGGCCCTCAGGCAGGGGCAGGCCCAGGCCTATGCCGCCGGTGATCCCGAGGGACGCGGGGCCACCCTGACGGTCGTCGCTGCCCCCACCGAAGGCGACGACAGCCAGACCCGGGTGTCCGTCACGTGGACCGTCGCCCCGTGAGGCCGGGGGGGCGGGCGCCTGCCCTCCTCTTGACCCTTCCCCTCCTGATCTCGGCCTGTGGCCTGCCGGCCGGGGGGGCGGACCGTCGTCCCCTTCAGACCGCCGCACCCTCCGTCGGGTTCCAGGGCCCGGACCAGATCGAGGCTTTGGCCGAGGCCGCACGACCCGCTGCAGGGCCAACCGCCGCCGACATCGGCGCCGACCGCCGCATCTATGAGCAGGAGGGCCGGACTCCCGGCACGGATCGCTG
>NZ_JBSYHW010000354.1:0-654 GCF_056108345.1 Cyanobium sp. NIVA-CYA 375
GCGCGGTCCAAGGCGGTGCAGCACCAGCCCTCGTCAACACCAAGCCGGTGACGGTGCGGTTCTTCCTCGACCGGATCGTGCCGGAAGCAACCGGCCTCCGCGCCTCTGCCACCGCCGGCGCAGCCGGGCTCTACGGCCTGACGGCAGAGCAACTGGCCGGTTGATGGCATGACGGGAGGGCTCGACCCGCTGGACCGGATGGCCGCTGCGCTTGAGCGGCTGGCGGGCCGCAGCGCGGGACTGGCAGCCGACTGGTTAGCCCACCCGGCCTATGTTGTCGGCGAGCAGGGCGCACGGTCGGTCCCGGAGCTCGAAGCCCCCGCGCTCGAGCTGCTGCAGGGGATCGACCGGCACAGGGACGTGGTGCTGGCCAACCTGCGCCGTCATGCGACCGGCGCTGCCGCCCACGACATGTTCCTGTGGGGCGCGCGCGGGATGGGCAAGTCCGCCTTGCTGCGGGCTGCCACCAGCGCAGTGCAGGACGAGGTGCCCGGAGCATTGGCGCTGGTCCAGGTCGGCGGCGATGCGCTGACCGGGCTGCCGTCGCTGTTCGGCACACTGGCGACGGTGCCACGGCGGTTCGTGGTCTATCTCGACGACCTCGGCTTTGCCGATGGCGACCTTCAGGGGCCCAGGCGGCTGCGCAGCTGGCTG
>NZ_JBSYHW010000355.1:0-654 GCF_056108345.1 Cyanobium sp. NIVA-CYA 375
CCCAGCTCGGCCGTGGCGCGGGCGAAGTCGACCCCGGTCATCCCGTGTGCCGCATAGCCCATGTGCACGGCCTGCAGCGCCAGGTTCTGCCATGCGGCCCCGGCATCGAAGCTGTGGCTGTGATTGGGCGACTTCGGTTCGCCCCGGCCCACGGTGATCTGCGAGACCGCGAACAGCAGCACCGAAGCGTCCTTCGCCCAGCCCTGGTTGAATTCCACCAGCAGCGACAGGAATCGCTCCCAGTTCGCATCCTCGCGGTGGGCGTAGAGGAAGGTCCACGGCTGGATGTTGTAGGCCGACGGGGCGAGCCCTGCGGCTTCGAGCAGCACTTCCAGATCGGTATGCGGCATGGTGCTGGCATCGAAGCTGCGCGGGCTCCAGCGCTCGCGGATCAGCGGCAGGATAGCGGGGTTGGTGGTACGGGTGGTCATGCGTTGTCTCCTTCGGAAGCGGGTCAGCGGTTGAGGGCAAAGCGTCCGGGGCCGAACGCAGCGACGTAAAGCAAGCCACCGGCCATCGCGAGGTTCTTGAAGAACATCACGAACTGGGTCTGGTCGCCGATCTGGTTGTGGAACACGGCAGCCGAGACAAGGCAGAACGCCGCCAGGGCCAGCGCGGCCGTGCGGGTGCGAAAGCCGATGATCAGCGCGATCC
>NZ_JBSYHW010000356.1:0-653 GCF_056108345.1 Cyanobium sp. NIVA-CYA 375
GCGTGGGCGTTCGCACAATTGCATCGCCAATCCGCGCGGCGGCCGCACGAACATCATCGATGGTCAATGGCAGGTCGGCGTGCGGTACGCTCGCGAGATTGGCTTGGCTGCTGGTCATGGCGGCTGCGCCGTAGGGGAAAAGCACCAGCAGGAAAACCTCCAACCGCGGCTTGCCCGGCAAAGATTTGCTTTGCGTCCGATTATCGGCAAAGCGAAGCGACACAACCTCGCCCGTTCGCATGCCAAGGATTGCCCATGAAGCAGGTCGCCGCTCTCTCCTTGTTCCCGATTCTGCTTGCACTGGCAGCACCGGCACAAGCCGATACGCTGGTCGACAATGTCGAAGGGATTGCGCTCGATGAAAGTGGCAAGGTCACCCGTTTCAGCGCGCTGTGGATCGATGACGATGGCCGGATCAAGCAGTTGCTGGCGCGAGGCGAAAAGCGCCCGACCACCGATTTCTTCGTCGATGGCAAAGGCGCCTACCTGATTCCTGGGCTGATCGACGCCCACCTCCACGTGATGGGGATCGGCTTCGGCGCAATGACACTCGACCTGTCAGGAACCAGCTCGCTGGCGGAGGCGCAGAAGCTCATCGCTGACTACGCCGCAGCCAATCCAAACCGCCGGTGGATCATCGGACGCGGATGGAA
>NZ_JBSYHW010000357.1:0-653 GCF_056108345.1 Cyanobium sp. NIVA-CYA 375
GCTTCCAGCTGTTAAAAATTGGGAGTAATCGATCCCAGACAGGTTGGGTATGGAACGCGAGTGATGCGGGGGCCGAAGCCTTCAGGACGGCCTGGGAGGCCCGGCCGAATGGCATCTTCCTGCAGTTTGGCGGCGTGCTTGCGGGGCTGGGTCTGCTTGCTCTGGCCTGTGTGCCTGTGCCTGGCGTCGTGACGCGACCCGGCGCCTACCTGCGGCGCTCCTACGGCCAGCCTCTGGGCGATTTTTTCCAACGCTTCGGCATGAAGTTCGGACTGATGATCATGGCGCTGATCTGTCTGTACCGGCTGTCCGACTTTGTCCTGAATCTGATGAACCCGTTCTACATTGACCTGGGATTCACCCTCACCCAGATCGCCGAGGTGCGTAAGGTCTACGGTGTCGTGGCGTCGCTGGCGGGCATCACCTTCGGGGCCTGGATGGTGTCCCGCTTCGGCATCATCAAGAGCATGGTGATCGGCGTGTTTGCCAGTCCGCTGTCGAACCTGGTGTTCGTCTGGCTGGCGGTGTCGGGGCCGAATATGGCGGTGCTGTATGGCGCTATCACCATCGACAATTTTGCCACTGGCGTCGCGGGCACGGCGTTGATCGTTTATATGTCCAGCCTGACCAGTGCCGGGTTTACGGCCACGCAG
>NZ_JBSYHW010000358.1:0-651 GCF_056108345.1 Cyanobium sp. NIVA-CYA 375
CTTGGAGCCGATGATCCGGTCGAACCGGGCGCGCTCGACGTTGAGGATCTTGCCCTTCAGCGGCAGGATGGCCTGGGTCTTGCGGTCGCGCCCCTGCTTGGCCGAGCCGCCGGCGGAATCACCCTCGACCAGGAACAGTTCGCACTTCGACGCATCACGCTCCTGGCAGTCGGCCAGCTTGCCCGGCAGGCTGGCGATGCTCATCGCCCCCTTGCGGCTCATCTCGCGCGCGCGGCGGGCAGCTTCGCGCGCGGCGGCGGCATCGATCACTTTCTGGATGATCGCCTTGGCATGGGCCGGGTTTTCCTCCAGCCATTCGCCCATCTTGTCACCCATCAGGCTTTCCAGCGGCTGGCGCACTTCGGAGCTGACCAGCTTGTCCTTGGTCTGGCTGGAGAACTTCGGGTCGGGCAGCTTGACGCTGACGATCGCCGTCAGGCCTTCGCGCATGTCTTCGCCCGAAAGGCTGACTTTTTCCTTCTTCATCAGCCCGCTGGCGCTGGCATAGTTGTTGAGCGTGCGGGTCAGAGCGGCGCGGAAGGCCGCCAGATGGGTGCCACCGTCACGCTGCGGGATGTTGTTGGTGAAGCACAGGACGTTCTCGTAATAGCTGTCGTTCCATTCGAGAGCGACGTCGATCCCGATCCCGTC
>NZ_JBSYHW010000359.1:0-651 GCF_056108345.1 Cyanobium sp. NIVA-CYA 375
TTTGCGGGCATCTATCATGGATATGAGTAGGCTCGGCTAGAATGAAGTTCTCGCGCCATTTCATTGGCAGCTCTGAGGATTCTCTTGTCAAACATGTGTGCACTGCATATCGGCCTGTATTTGTCAAATCAAGATTTAATTCATGCTTGAACCATTGATCAGAAGGATCGATAATGATGGTCTTCTCAGATGCAACTTGCTTGGTCTGCAAGTCTCTAATTGACAACTCAACGGTTGTTGAATGTTGCGAAGGTGGGAGCCACAGAATAGGTGCTGCTGCATAAGAGAGCTTGCGGGCTCTGATGAGCGGTCCTGTTAGGCGAGGTTTTTCGGAGGATGTGCTGCTCCACGGAATATAAAGTTCAGCTTGTCCCTCTGTTGACGATGTGAATACTAAGGTGGTTGAGGAAGCTGACTTTTCGATATGAAAGCCATGAAAACCATTTATGCTCGGCCATTTGTAGCATTCAACAACCTCTATATCCTTAGTGGCTTTAATGCTAAAAGTCTTTGGCAGAAAGATTATGGCCTCCTTGCCAACACTACTGAGATGCAATGCTGATAGTCGCTGGCAGGTAATCGGGCAGAAGCACAGAACTGGTATGTCATTCGCCACTCCAGGACAGCGCCACTTTTTGATGGTAGTCCCGC
>NZ_JBSYHW010000360.1:0-643 GCF_056108345.1 Cyanobium sp. NIVA-CYA 375
CATCACCACGCTGGCGGCCAGTGCCGGCTCCAGCAGCGCCGCGGCCGTGCCACCGGCCCCCACGAGAGCGCCGCAGGCCAGTGCCAGCAAGAAGGTGGCAGGCCCCGCCCAGGCGCGCCGCGCCGGGAGCGCAAACACCGACCACAGGCCGACCGCGACCATGGCCAGCAGGTGGTCGAGCCCGAAGGGGTGGGCCAGGCCGGCGAAGAAACTCTCGGTGCCATGCCCCGTGTGGGCGGCTGCACTGCCGGCAAACCCGGCGAGCAGCACCGCAGCAACGACGCCGGGCAGATGTACGCACTTCATGGAAAGTCTCCTGGTGTGGGTGCTGGTGTTCAAACTACGAACATGTCTTCTTCGGCCCACTTTGGCGCCGCATTCTTGGCCGCGCCGGTGAGTGCGATGTAGCCCTTCTTGTCCACGCCTGCCGGCAATTCCTTCGGCACGCCCATCACGGTCTGGGTCTTGAACACGGTGCCGGGTGCGAGGTCGAAGAACGGGAACTCGGGCTCGGTGCAACCCATGCAGGGCATGCCGGCGCGTGTCTTGGACGACTGGCGGTTCCACAGGATGCGGTTGCACGGCGAATGGGTCATCGGGCCGCGGCAGCCCAGGTCGTAGAAGAGGCAGCCCTTGCGCTGGC
>NZ_JBSYHW010000361.1:0-642 GCF_056108345.1 Cyanobium sp. NIVA-CYA 375
CGACGAGAACGGCGCCGGATCGCTGACCGCGCTGCCGGTCATCGAAACCCAGGCCGGTGACGTGTCTGCCTACATCCCGACCAACGTGATCTCGATCACCGACGGCCAGATCTTCCTCGAAACGGGCCTGTTCTACCAGGGCGTGCGCCCGGCGATCAACGTCGGCCTGTCGGTCAGCCGCGTCGGCGGTGCCGCACAGACCAAGGCGATGAAGAAGGTTTCGGGCTCGATGAAGCTGGACCTCGCGCAGTACCGCGAAATGGCCGCCTTCGCCCAGTTCGGTTCGGACCTCGATGCGTCGACCCAGAAGCTGCTTAACCGCGGTGCCCGGCTGACCGAGCTGCTCAAGCAGCGCCAGTTCTCGCCGATGCCGTTCGAAGAGCAGACCGTGTCGATCTTCGCCGGCACCAACGGCTACCTCGACGCCATCCCGACCAACCGGGTGACCGAGTACGAAGCCGCCATGCTCAGCTTCATGCGCAACGAACACGCCGACGTGCTGGCCCTGATCCGCGACACCAAGGACTTCGGCGACGAAGCCAAGTCCAAGACCGTCGCGGCGCTGGAAGCCTTCGCCAAGCAGTTCGCCTGACCCCAAGCGTAAATTAGGGAGCCGAAATGGCCTCGCTTAAGGAACTCAAG
>NZ_JBSYHW010000362.1:0-636 GCF_056108345.1 Cyanobium sp. NIVA-CYA 375
CGGCCATCGGCGAAGCGGAGCGCCGCTCCGACCGGGAAGCGGGAATAGGGCGAGTAGGAGTGTGCGGCTGCGGCATGCGCCGCGGCGATCAGCTCTTGGTCAGTCATGGCCTTGTCCTAGCTGGTGTCACGGGCGGGCGACAACCCAACCGATCGGTTCTTCACTGACCTCGCTCATCAGCGCTTCGTTCGCGGTCCACAACAGCCACGGGCGCCCGGCATACGTCGGCTCGCGCCATGTGCCGACAACCCACAGGTTGCGTTCGATCCGGGCGGTAACCGGATGGCGGGCCTCGAACTGCCGGTCGATCATGAGAATGACCGGCTTTCCTGCATGCATCTCGATCTGGTTGATCAGCGTCATCAGTTCGCTCGCCACCATCGCATCGGAAACCGGTTCTGCACATTGGTCCGCTGTGCGGTCCAGTTCAATTGCCGGTGGCAGCAGCCCTGTGCCGCGCGGAACGATAGTGACGAAGTTGGCAGACTGTCGATCCGCCATGGTGCAAGGGTCGAAATGATGCACGGCCCCGACCTGCAGGCCAGCTTCGCGCGCGGCAGCAAGGTTGCGGGCGAACCGGGAGTCCTGCCGCCTGGCCCCGTCGCTGGCTTCGAGATAGGCGAAACTTGCCCCGAG
>NZ_JBSYHW010000363.1:0-635 GCF_056108345.1 Cyanobium sp. NIVA-CYA 375
CCGGCGGCGCCGGCTTCGTCCATGGTCGGGAAGGCGGTGCGCGCGTCACGCATGTCGTTGCCGCCGGCCACCACCACGTACAGCGCGTTCGGGTCGAGGGAGCCCGGTGCGTTCGTGAACGATCCCACCTGAGCCAGCAGGCTGGGGATGCTGCCGCCGTTGGTGCGCGCACCGCCGAAGGCGTAGTTGTTGCCGCCCTGCAGCGACGCGGTCGAGCTGCTCGCCAGGCCGATGCCGCTGGCCAGGTACTCGACCCAGACCGGGCCGTCGGAGAAGCGGCCGGGCAGGTAGGGCGCATTCGGCGTCGCGCCGCCGGTGAGCGTGAAGATGTTGCCGGTGTCGGACAGGCTGTCGCCGAAGTAGTAGGCGTTGGTGTAGGCCGCGGCTCCCAGCGGGGCCGAGAGGGCGGACAGCGCCACGGCGGCGGTGCCCAGGAAATGGCGGAAGGTCTTGGTCATGTTGTGTGTCTCCTCGGGCGATGCAGCGCCTCGCTGACCCGCCACGGTACACGCCAGGACAGCCGCCCGGCAGTGGGACGCGCCCGGAGCGGGCCCCCGCGCTTGCGGGGGTCGCGCGCCGAGGGCCGCGGCGCTCAGCGCGGCTTGCGGGCGGGCTTGCGTGCGGCGCCGGTCTCG
>NZ_JBSYHW010000364.1:0-634 GCF_056108345.1 Cyanobium sp. NIVA-CYA 375
CGACAGGATGCTGCGGATGCCGTTGCGGGTGGCGAAGTGGTAGAGGCTCGCGAAAAACACATGGTCCTGCGGCACGTCCTGGTTGGGGATGCCGGCACGCAGGTAGGCCAGGTGCAGGTCGCGCATCTCCTCCCAGTCGACGACGTGGGTGTGGAGGTCGAACTTGCAGTGCTTGACGACCTTCTCGATGTTGGCCACCGCCAGCTCGCTGTTCCAGCCGGCGTCGACGTGCACCACCAGCGGCCGCAGGCCCCATTCGTGCGCCTTCAGCGCGAGGTAGCTGCTGTCCACGCCGCCCGACAGGCCGAGGATGCAGTCGTAGTCGCGCCCGCGGCCCTCTTGCTTAAGCTGCGCCAGGATGCCCCGCCAGCGCCGCGCGCCTTCCTCGTTCGGGAACCAGTGCTGGCGCGTGACGGTGTCGAAGCCGATGCAGTGGTTGCAGACCCCGGCCGCGTCGAAGCGGATCTCAGGGTCGGTGCTGTCCATGACGCAGCGCGTGCAACGCTGGTACGGGCGCGGGGTGCCGTTCAGGACCATGCCAGCTCCGCGGCGCTCGGGTAGTTGATGAGCACGGCGCGGTGCTTGCCGTGGAAGACGAACAGGCTGCCGGCGGCCACCGCCGAGGCGCCGCCCT
>NZ_JBSYHW010000365.1:0-632 GCF_056108345.1 Cyanobium sp. NIVA-CYA 375
GGCGATCCCATCGAGTTCGCCGGGCTGGTGCGGGGCTTCGGATCGGGCCGCGTCGACCGGCCCTACTGTGCACTGGGTTCGGCCAAGGCCAACATCGGCCATCTGGACGTCGCCGCCGGCGCCACGGGACTGATCAAGGCGACGCTTGCGCTCAATCATCATGAGATCCCGCCGCTGGCGAACTTCCACAAGCCCAACCGGCACATCGACCTCGCGGGTACACCGTTCTACTTCCCGACGGCCCCGATCGCCTGGCCGCAGGGACCTTCTCCGCGACGCGCCGGTGTCAGCTCCTTCGGCGTCGGCGGCACGAACGTGCATGTCGTGCTCGAGGAAGCGCCGCCTGCCACGCCTGCGCGCGACGCTACCCAGCAGCGCTATGTTCTGCCGCTCTCGGCCAGGAACGACGCGGCGCTCGCCGCCGCGGCCGTCAGCCTCGCGGAGCATCTCGCCCGCCATCCCGACATAGCGCTGGAAGATGTCGCCTATACGCTGCAGGTCGGCCGCCGCGCCTTCGACCGCCGCGCCGCCATCGCCTGCTCGTCTCGCGAAGAGGCAGTGGAGGCGCTACGCAGCCTATCCACGCCAGCGCCCTGGCCGGTCGGACGGGCGCCGCTGATCTTCATGTTTCC
>NZ_JBSYHW010000366.1:0-629 GCF_056108345.1 Cyanobium sp. NIVA-CYA 375
ATCGCGGGCTGCGCCGGCGGGCGGCGCGGCGGTGGGCGGGGCAGCGGGGTGCAAGGGGGCCGAAACGGTGGGCGGCTGGCCTGCGCACCTTAGCAGAGCCCCCGCCAGCCAGCCAGCCGGCGGCAGCGCGTGGGCGGGGGCGGCGGCAGTGGTGGTGGCAGGCGACATGGTGCGGGCGGTCGGGGCGTTGTCCGGTGTACGCGGCCGGGCACGCGCTGGATGTGCGCCGCGCAGGCGCCCGGCGGCGCCGGCTTGCATCCAGGCATCGCGGGCCTTCGCAAACCCGGCACCCCCCCACGGGCCACCCCCACCCTCTGAAGGAGACACCGCCATGAACCCCGTCGAGACCGTGCAGCAGATCTACGCCGCCTTCGGGCGCGGCGACATCCCGTGCATCCTGGCGCAACTGGCCGACGACGTGGACTGGGAGCACGACAACGTGGCACCGGTGCCCTGGCTGCAGCCGCTGAAGGGGCGCGCCCAGGTGCCGCGTTTCTTCGATGTGCTGATGACGAATGTGGAGATCACCGAGTTCGTGCCGACCTTCTTCGGCGCGCAGGGCGACACGGTCGTGAGCCTAGTGAACCTGAAGTTCACGGTGCGCACCACCGGCCGGCAGGTGGTCGAAC
>NZ_JBSYHW010000367.1:0-628 GCF_056108345.1 Cyanobium sp. NIVA-CYA 375
TGGCAATCGATGCGGGCGACTGGGCCGAGGCGGCCTTGCTGCTGGACCATGCAATCGATCATGGCGGAGCACGCGATCCCGAGTTGTGGCGCCTGCGGGCCAAGGCGGCCCTGCAGCAGGGTGACGCCGATCTGGCATTCGATTCTGCAGTCTATGCCTATGCCTTGCAGCCGATGTCGCGCCAATGCACAGCCATGCTGGTCGAGGTGATCGACGCGCGCGGCCAGCCGGAGCTTGCTGCCGGTCTGCGACGCAAGCTTGCCCACATGGCCGCCTGAGCCACATACCGGCTCGACAAGTGCCGCCATGGCGGGCACGGGAGGCGGCGGATGGGCAGGCTCCTCGGCAAGATCGACATCATGATGCGGGTGCTGCTCGTCGCCATCGTGCTTGCCTTTCTTGTTCCCGCTACGGGGGAGGCCCGGGTCCATGCGCAAACCGCCTCGAACATTGCGATCTTCGTGCTGTTCTTGCTCAACGGTCTGCGGATTGATCGGAAGGACATCCTGCGCGGGCTCGCCAACCTGCGCTTTCTGGCGCCGCTGATGGCGTGGATATTCGGCGGGATGGTGCTGGCGGGATGGGGACTGTCGGTCGCCTTGTCGGGACTGCTCCCGCCATTGGTCGC
>NZ_JBSYHW010000368.1:0-627 GCF_056108345.1 Cyanobium sp. NIVA-CYA 375
TCGACCTTTGCGACGATGCGGCGCTGTTCGGCGAGAGGTGGAAGGCATAAAGGCGTAGCGATAATCTTTTCACGCGAGATGTTCGGTTGCGCTCCACCTGCACCCTGCCCGACAAATATGGGCTTCATAGCTTTGAGAAGGAGCAGCAAAAAGCGGTTATCGACGCCATGAAACGGCGTGCAGGCGCATACCGCTTGGTTCGTTGTAGCTTCGACTTCGAGGATCGACGCTTTGCCAATCGTGGCACCATACATCGCGATTAGAACGTCACCGGGCTGGTTTAAGCGCAGCGAGCACTCTTGAAGAGCCAGTTCGGTAACTGTCTCTTCGGATACTGAAATGAAATCGGCCGCAAGTTCTCCTGATTTGAACCACGGCATCTCACCTCCATAGTAGGCAGACTTCTTGCGATTTGGGGTCGCCCCAGCGCCCCAATCACCAAGGTCGCCAAACCGTATCCACTGCCATCCGGTCGGCTCGTCAAATCGCAATTCATGAGCCGCCAGCTTGGGCAAAGGCTTGCCCATCCTCATTCTTTTCTTGGCAACCCAGTCGGATCGTTGCGTCACGAACCGCTTAAGCAATTCATCAGCAGGCTCGTCAGAAGTGTCTTGCGGCACCAGCTTC
>NZ_JBSYHW010000369.1:0-625 GCF_056108345.1 Cyanobium sp. NIVA-CYA 375
CTGCACCGCATCTTGCCGCCGCGCTTCGAAACATACATCGAGATGTCCGCCCGGCGCAGCAGCTCGGACGAAGCGAGGTCTGCCCCGGCAGCAGAGCGGGACAGGCCGATGCTGGCACCGACCGCGATCCGGCGGTCGTCCACTGCCATCGGATGGCCCAGCCGGTCGAGCAGGGCGCGGCACTTGCCTTCGAGGATGGTTCCGGCAGCCGGGCCGCAGACACTGAGCGCAAACTCATCACCGCCCAAGCGATAGGGTTTTGCTTCGCTGCCGCACACCGTCCGCAATTCGTCGGCGATCAGCTTGATGACCTTGTCGCCCACGTTATGGCCATAGAGGTCGTTGACCATCTTGAAGCCATCAAGGTCGATCAGGGCAACGGCAACCTGTCCGTCAGGCTGCCGGTCCTGCCTGATCGCGGCGTGCAGTGCGCGGCGGTTCGGCAGGCCGCACAGGCTGTCGGTCATGCCCAGGTCTTCCAGCCGCGTGATGAATCCGATGCTGATCCGCCCGATCGCAAACGCGGCGACGACGTAAGCCGCTATCGTGAGATAGAGGATCGTCCGGCTTGCCTGGGGATCGAGCCTGTCGCCGAGAAGGAGCAGGACGCAGGTCGCGCCGAACA
>NZ_JBSYHW010000370.1:0-625 GCF_056108345.1 Cyanobium sp. NIVA-CYA 375
TCAGCAACGGCCTGATCAAGGTCCGCAATCCGGACGCGCCGCTCGACTGAACAGCGCCACCGCTCAGGGGCACTGGGCATAACCGGACGCCTGATAGACCGTGCGATCCTGCCCGTCGCGCAGCTCGATGGAGGCTTCATATCGCTTGCCCGAGGCCGCACCAGGTTCTTCCTGCCCCAGGCCGAAGCGGAGCGAGTATTCGCGCCCGTCATACTTGGTCCAGGCCAGTTCAGGTCCCTTCTGCACCCCGTTGTCCGGGGCAAATTCGGCGATCTCGCCGCTGATCTTCATCACCGCCTTTGCATCCATCGCCAGCAGGATCGGTGCCATCCCGCCGCCATCGGGAGCGAAGGCGCAGGCCGGATCGGTCAGGCCGTTCGCTTCGATATCGGGATAGAGAATCCGCTCGGGGGAGACCGGCACTGCCGTCCCTTCATTGGCCCGCTCGATCTCTGCGACCTTCTCCGCCGCCGTCTCCCGCTCGCCGTCGCCGCACCCGGCAAGGGCCAGCGGGGCAAGGAAAATTGCCAAGCGCATCAATGCCTCCCGAACAGTTTCTCGACGTCTTCCATCTTCAGCTTGACCCAGGTCGGGCGGCCGTGGTTGCACTGGCCCGAGCGGGGCG
>NZ_JBSYHW010000371.1:0-624 GCF_056108345.1 Cyanobium sp. NIVA-CYA 375
GGAGAGCACCGGCCAGCCGCTGGTGGCGTTGCCGGCGTTGCCGCCGCTGCTGGCGCGGCTGACCAGCAGGTTGGTGCCGGTGCTGCGATCGCGGCGCACGATGTGGCGCGTGGCGGTGCCGGTGACGCCGGTGGTGAGGTTGCTGGCGCCGGTGGAGAACGCCACGATGCGGCCGTCGCCCGAGACCGTGGGCGCGAAGCTGCCGGCGTTGGCCTGCACACCGCCGTCGCCGACGCTCAGGCGCTGCACGGTACCCGTGCCGGCCTGCCAGGCGAACACGTCGCTGACACCGTTGGTATCACCCGCCACCAGGTTGCTGGCGGTGGACTGGAAGACCACCGTCTGCCCGTCGGCCGACAGCGCCGGTGCGTCGCTGCTGTTGTTGCCCGGCGCGCCGGCGCCATCGGTGCTGACCATGCGCACCTGGCCCGTCAGGCGGTCGCGCCAGAACACCTGTCGCGAGCCGCCGGTGGCGCCGGCGAGGTTGGCGTCGGTGGAGGTGAAGGCGACATAGCGGCCTTCGTTGCGGCCGGTGCCGCCGAGCACGGGCTCGGTGCTGGTCGACACCGTGCCGCGTGCGTTGGCGCTGCGGCTGACGTGTTCGTGGGTGTGTTCACACCCGAC
>NZ_JBSYHW010000372.1:0-624 GCF_056108345.1 Cyanobium sp. NIVA-CYA 375
TTGGCAACAGCCGCGTTACCGCCAACCTGGAAGGTGCTCATTGCGTGTTTGAAATATGTTAGGATTTTGTCTTGATGGTTTTTAGACCGAACTCAGAAAGTCCGCAGTCCCACATGATGTAACATTGATCCAAGACTCGCCACATTTGTTTGGAGTCAATAGCGGGATGAATAGTGATTTGTGAATACAATTATAGGCTAATAGGCGCCTCTAGAAGCTTAGAATTGTCGCGTCCTAGTTCAAATGCTTTTACTTTACAATTTGAGCACTAGCCAAGCTCCCTGATGGCAAAGAAACTACAATAAGCGCCAACATCAACGACTAAACTTGCGCTATCTGCTGCCAATATAAGTTTTAAATAATTGACGGGAACGGCATCGACTGCCTGATGATGTGATCATATTTTCGCTTCCTAATTATAAGAATTTGTTTTGCTTTTTAATAACTTCAGGCAAGCTGAAACCGTTCCTGTTAACTAGAACTATTTTTGACGAGATGCCATTTTATTGGGATAGCAAGAAAGCCTGGTCTTTTGGAACCTGTGAAGGGGTGGTTTAATATAAGCTCTGGCAATTTGGGAGGACTATTATCATCTATTAATTCGAACTCGCAAGCATTTCCAAT
>NZ_JBSYHW010000373.1:0-621 GCF_056108345.1 Cyanobium sp. NIVA-CYA 375
CACCACTGGCGTCGGTGGCGTAGGTCGTCTGAGCGATCGCCACGCCCAGTGAGTCGGAGTAAAGGCTCACCTGGGCGTAGGCGCAGCCTTCCGCTTGCGGTTGAATCTCGCTGCGCCAGAGTCGGTTTCGGCGATCGAACCCCTCAGGGTCTTGCCGTCACAGACCAGGGTGTCCAGCTCAGCGACGCCCGGCTGGGCCGTCATCCAGCCGCGCAGCAGGCTCTCAAAGCCAGCCACGTCCAGCTGGGCCAGCAGCAGCCTGAATGTGGAATCCGATGGCGACTTGCCGAAATCGGTGCCCAGCAGCTCGTTGAGCGTCTGCCGGTGGCGTTTGGCAAATCGCTCCATTCCCACCAGCGAACCCTGGCCGCTCAGGATCGCGAGGATCGCCACCAAGAGCATCCACCACTGGGGAAAGCGAATGCCGCGGCGCATCCGGCAGTCCGGAAGGGCCTACTCCTCCGGAGAAGCCTGCGGCTAGAGGAAACTGATCAGATCGCTTGCAGCGACTGGGGTGGTGGTGAGCTGGGAGGCCAAGGGGCAGGGGCGGTTCCCGCGCAGATCACCGTAGGCGCAGCGCCAAAGCAAGGGCTATTGGGGAAGACTTCTAATAGGCCCTGG
>NZ_JBSYHW010000374.1:0-621 GCF_056108345.1 Cyanobium sp. NIVA-CYA 375
GCAGCACTTCTAGGCCGGCAATCTGGCCGGCATCCTTGGTCGCCTGGCGCTGGGCGTCGTTGAAGTAGGCCGGAACGGTGATCACCGCCTGGGTGACGGTCTCACCGAGGTAGCTTTCGGCGGTTTCCTTCATCTTCTGCAGGATGAAGGCCGAGACCTGGCTGGGCGAATAGTCCTCGCCGCCGGCCTTGACCCAGGCATCGCCGTTCTTGCCCTTGACGATGGTATAGGGAACCAGCTCGGTGTCCTTCTTGGTCACCGGGTCGTCGAACCGGCGGCCGATCAGGCGCTTGACCGCGAAGATGGTGTTGTCGGGATTGGTCACCGCCTGGCGCTTGGCCGGCTGGCCGATCAGGCGTTCGCCATCCTTGGTGAAGGCGACGATCGACGGCGTGGTGCGCGCGCCTTCCGAATTCTCGATCACCTTGGGCTTGCCCCCGTCCATCACTGCGACACAGCTGTTGGTGGTGCCAAGGTCGATACCGATTACTTTACCCATTTACTTCCCCACTCGTTCGAGTTGATTGGACACTGCGCGGTGCGACCTCCTGGATGAGGCAGGCCGGCTCGGCAGCTCGATTGTTGAGGGCGATAGAGGTGCGGATTCCGGTGGAACAAGGG
>NZ_JBSYHW010000375.1:0-620 GCF_056108345.1 Cyanobium sp. NIVA-CYA 375
GCCCCGGTTCCGGATACTCCGCCGTCGCGGGCGACCAGCGACACGTTGCCGTTGCTGATCGACGAACCGCCGAGATCGATGCTGGCGCCATCGGCGAAGAAGGTGTTCGTACCGAGCGAATCCCCGGTCAGGGTGATCGCTCCGGAGGCATTCAGGACCGCAAACAGGCGGGTGTTCAATCCGCCGCTGGTGATCGATCCGGCATTGGCCACGACCTGCACCGCATCCGCGCTCACGGTGCCGGCGATGGTGATGTCCCCGCCATCCCGGGCCCTGACCAGACTGTCCCCGGTCCCTGCAGTGATCGATTGGCCGGTGATGTCGCCATTGCCGCGCGCAGGCGCCTGTGGGTCGAGCGCGGTCTGCAGGGATACCGTCAGGTCGGCAGAGAGGTTGTCGAAGTCGATCTGCTGACCGGTCACGTCGATCAGCCCGCCCGCGGTCGAATTGCCAAGCGCAACGGCACCGCCCGCGCTGATGACAATATCGCCACCGGTCAGGATCGAGTTTGATCCCGTGGTGAAGTCGAACCCGGCGGTGGCGGTGAAATCATCCACCGCTTCAGCGTGGTCAACCGCGATTGCGCCGGCGGAGTCGAGGACAATGTCACTTCCCGACGC
>NZ_JBSYHW010000376.1:0-619 GCF_056108345.1 Cyanobium sp. NIVA-CYA 375
GTGCACCACAGCGCTGTCTCCAAGGAAGAGCGCCTCCTCGCCGAGGAGGCTTTTCATCGGGGCACGGCGGATGGCAGTGGTGCTTGCATCGTCTGCACCTCCACCCTCGAGCTGGGTATCGATGTGGGTGATCTCGATCTGGTGCTCCAGGCCGATGCCCCGGACACGGTGAGCTCGTTTTTGCAGCGCATGGGCCGCACCGGCCGGCGTGATGGCCAGGCTGCCAACACCACTTTTTTCTGTGAATCCAGCGAGAGCGTGCTGCAGGCCACGGCGTTGATCGAGCTGGCCAAGCAGGGATGGGTGGAGGCCGTGCCGATTCAGGGCCGCTGCTGGCCTGTGCTTATCCACCAGCTGCTCACCATGGCCTTGGCCGGTGGTGGCATCACCGCAGAAGATGCCTGGAACCACCTGTCCAAGGTGCCTGACTTTGCCGGGATTAGCCGACCAGAGTTTGATCGCCTCATCCGCTGGCTGCTCGCTGATGGCGGGCTGCGGGAGGCCTCAGGCCAGCTGGTGATCGGTCCCAAAGCGGAGAAGCGATTTGGCCGCAAGAACTTCATGGAGCTGTTTGCGGTGTTCACCAGCCCAGTCAGCTACACGGTCGTGACGGCCGCAG
>NZ_JBSYHW010000377.1:0-618 GCF_056108345.1 Cyanobium sp. NIVA-CYA 375
CACAACTCGCAACACACATCGGCTTGCCCTCCCGGTCACAGCCGTTAGATAGGTGGCGCAAAGCAACAGGATTCCGGCGATGGCAACCTTTACCCTCCCCAAGAACTCGACGATCCGCAAGGACGGCAAGGTCCACAAGGCCGAGGGCGCGAAGCGGGTGAAGCGCTTCAAGATCTATCGCTACGATCCGGACAGCGGCCAGAACCCGCGCTACGACACCTTCGAGATCGATCTCGACCAATGCGGGCCGATGGTTCTCGACGCGATCATCAAGATCAAGAACGAGATCGACCCGACGCTGACTTTCCGCCGGTCGTGCCGCGAAGGCATCTGCGGCTCGTGTGCAATGAACATGAACGGCGCGAACGGCCTTGCCTGCACCACCGCGATCGAGGACCTGTCGGGTGAAATCCGCATTACCCCGCTGCCGCATATGGAAGTGATCAAGGACCTGGTGCCGGACTTCACCCACTTCTATGCTCAGTACGAGACCTTCCAGCGCTCGCCGCTCTTGTCCTCGGCCTTGTAGTCGTCGTTGCGCGGGCGGACGTGGGCCTCGATGAACTGGCGCACGCGATCGCGCCAATAGCGTTGCCGTTCGGTGGGTTCGAAATCCAT
>NZ_JBSYHW010000378.1:0-615 GCF_056108345.1 Cyanobium sp. NIVA-CYA 375
GGCGCCAGCGCCTTCGGGCGTGCCCCGCCTGGCGGTGCGCGGCCTGCGCGTGGCGGGCGGCGAAGGGCGCCTGGCGATCGACGGGCTGGACCTGTCGGTGATGCCCGGCGAGATCGTGGGCGTGGCCGGCGTCTCGGGCAATGGCCAGCGCGAGCTGATGGCCGCACTCACCGGCACGCAGCCGATGCTGGCGGGCACGCTGCAGGTCGATGGTGCGCACTACCTTCCCACCCGCCAGGCCATGACCCGGCAGCAGGTGCGCAGCCTGCCCGAGGAGCCGCTCTTCAACGCCTGCGTGGGCAAGCTCAGCGTGGCCGAGAACCTGGCGCTGCGCAACTTCGACCGTGCGCCGCTCCGGCGCGGGCCGCTGCTGTCGGGCTCGGCGCTGAAGGCGCAGGCGGTGGCGGCGATCGCGGCCTTCAAGGTCAAGACACCCGGGCCGGGCACGGCGATCCAGAACCTCTCGGGTGGCAACGTGCAGCGTGCCGTGCTGGCGCGCGAGCTGGGTGCCTTCAACGACACGCCACCGCGCCTGCTGATCGTCGCCAACCCCTGTTTCGGGCTCGACTTCCAGGCCACGGCCGAGATCCGCGCGCAACCGCGCGTGGATCTCGG
>NZ_JBSYHW010000379.1:0-610 GCF_056108345.1 Cyanobium sp. NIVA-CYA 375
CTTGATCCGGTGTGACAGTTCGCGCGCCAGCAGGTCGCGCTGCTCGGATACGACGCGCTGCTCGTGCACGTCAGTTACGGTGCCGAACCAACGCTCGATCGCACCAGCGGCATCGTGCATCGGCACCGCGCGACTCAGCACCCAGCGCCATTCACCGGTGGCATGGCGCATGCGGTACTCGCTCTCGAACGCCTCGCCGAGCTCGGTCGCACTGCCCCAGGCTCCGAACGCGGCTTGCTCGTCATCGGGGTGGATCAGCTCGCGCCAGCCATCGCTGTCAGGCGGCGGTTCGGTGCCGGTGAACTGGCGCCAGCGCGCGTTGTAGAAATCGAACTCCAGTTCCGGGCTGCACGACCAGGCGATGTCGGGGATGCCGTCGGCAACCATGGCAAAGCGGCGCACGGTCTCCGCCATCTCCGCCTCCCGGGCAAGACCCTGTCGACGGTGCCCGAGCCGCCGCATGACTGCCTGGGCCAGCACCACCAGCCCATCGCGCTGCAGCCCGGTCAAGCCCGCCGGGCGCGGGATGTATTCGATCACGCACAGTGTACCCAGCGGCACCCCTTCGGGAGACCTCAGCGGCGCCCCGGCATAGAACCGCAGGCGGGGC
>NZ_JBSYHW010000380.1:0-610 GCF_056108345.1 Cyanobium sp. NIVA-CYA 375
CCGCGCTCCTCGCTGTCGAAAACCGACTGTTCCGCTTGCTCGGCAGGGCTTCCGGGCTCCGCTGATTTCAGGCCGATCAAACAATAGAAGCGCAACGCCAGCACGCCGTTGGCATCTTCGATGATCTCGTTGATGATGACACCCTCGCGCGGCCCGCGAATCTGATGAAATGACACCTTCGACTGTGGCACGAATGAGACGAACTCGCAGATGAGATCGCCCATAATCTGCGCTTCCCGCATGATGTAATCGGGCCCTTCAAGCGTCACATCGCATGCAGTACATGCGCCTGTAGGAAGGAACAGCCGGGCATCCCGCGCCTTGAGTTCGAGACCGCGCCAGACCTGCGCTTTCGAGAGCGGCATCTCGCCAGGCGGATTCACCGGCACGGTTGCAGTGGAATATATCATGGTTCTTCTCCGGCATGAGCCATTTTACTGGCGCGGGGGAATCGATACGCGAAGGCCTTCAAGCTCGGATGAGACAATGATCTGGCAGCTCAGGCGGCTGGAACTTGTTCGTTCGGCCGTCACTTCGTCCAACATGTCTTCCTCGTCTTCCAGAACTCCCGGAACCCGATCCGTCCACGCCGCATCAATGTAGCAATGGC
>NZ_JBSYHW010000381.1:0-608 GCF_056108345.1 Cyanobium sp. NIVA-CYA 375
GGTGAGTGTCAAGGCCCGCGGAGCGGTGGCGGAGGGTCTCAGCGAACTGCTGGCGGCCTGGCTGGCGGCCCTGGCGAGGCAAGGGCCGCTGCCGCTGCTGCTGATCGATGGTTTCTCCTTGCCCAGCGGGGCCTCCAGCTCCACATTGGTGGCCCGCTATCGCTGCCCGATGGGGGAGGTGATCAGCGCCGAGGCGGAACAGATCCGCCAGCTGGAAGCGGCGCTGAAAGCCGCGGCACTTAAGCCGGAACTACTGGTGTGCGCTGGTCGCCCCCTGCTGGAGGCGCTGCATCTGCTGCAGTACGCGGATGTTTATTTCATGCACCAGGGCACGGTGCAGCACAAGATCGGCTGGTTTCAGGAGTCGATTCCAGGCATCGTGCACTCCAATAGCCTGCGCAACTGCGGCGGCTCCCATCCATGGGGTGGCATGGGTGAAACCGCACCGCTCTGGTTTCCCGCCGAGGGCTGTGAGGATCTCGAGGCTGGCCCCCGGGGCCGCTACCGCTTCCGATCGGAGCGGCTGGAGCAGGACGTGCGGTGGCTGTGTGAGCAGCTGCGGGAGATGGGGTTGGCAGAGAAGAAATGACTTGGTCAGACGGGCGATC
>NZ_JBSYHW010000382.1:0-607 GCF_056108345.1 Cyanobium sp. NIVA-CYA 375
GCCGCAACTGCCGAAGTGGCCGATCACCGCGGCCTCGAGCACGATCTGCTTGTGGTGGACCTGGCAGTCGGGGTCGTAGACCTCGCGCGTTTGGGGCACGACCACGCAACTGGCCAGGGTCAGCGCGGCGGCGCAGGCAACGAGGCGGATTCGCATGCTGCCAGTCTTGCACACCCCGCGGCTGCGGGGCCGCACTGTCGCGCTGTTGTCATGCGCGATCCCTAGCGTGGCTGACATCCGTCAACGAGGCTACCGACCATGTCCTTCCGCCACCTCGCGCCGCTGGCGCTGCTCGCCGCCACCACCGCCCAGGCCAACATCCAGATCACGGAGTGGATGTACAACGGCAACGGCGCCACCGGCGAGTACGTCGAGTTCACCAACCTCGGCAGCACGCCGGTGGACTTCAGCGGCTGGAGCTACGACGACGACTCCCGCACTGCCGGTACAACGAGCCTCACGGCCATCGGCGTGCTCGCACCGGGCGCCTCGGCGATCCTGGCCGAGGCCGACGCAGCCAGCTTCCGCAGCGCCTGGAACCTCGGCACCGGTGTGCCGGTGGTCGGCAGCAACCTCGCCAACCTGGGCCGAGCCGACGAGATCAACC
>NZ_JBSYHW010000383.1:0-605 GCF_056108345.1 Cyanobium sp. NIVA-CYA 375
CTGCAGGGCCCTGAGGCCCGTGCTGCCCAGACCGAGATGAAGGTGCGCTCCATGCGCCTGACGCTGGAGGCCGCGATCATCAATGGCGATGACACCTTTGATCCACGGGCCTTCAACGGGCTGAGCAAGCGCCTGGCACCTGGAGACGAGCAGACAATCGACAACGGCGGCAGCACCCTCAACCTGCTGGCGCTTGAGGCATTGAGCGACAGCGTGATCGGCTACGGCGGCGACAAGGTGCTGATCGCCAGCAAGGCCGCCCGCCGTCAGATCAGCACCGCCTCCCGTCAGGCCGGCGGTGAGCTGTATGAGGTGATCGACGGCCGCCACTATTTCGAGGGCATCGAAATCCTGCTGGTGGAGGAGGACGCTGAGGGCCATGCGGTGCTCGGCTACGACGAACCGGCAGGCACCACCTCGATCTACTGCTGCGTACTGGGTGATGCGGCGGTCTGCGGCCTGCAGGGTCCGTTTGAGGGCAGGTATGGCATTGCGGTGCGTGATTTCGGGGAGGTGCATGACGCACCGGTGTTCCGCACGCGGGTGGATTGGTACGTGGGCTTTGCCGTCTGCAACCGCAAGGCCGCTGCGCGGCTTTACAACGT
>NZ_JBSYHW010000384.1:0-605 GCF_056108345.1 Cyanobium sp. NIVA-CYA 375
CGAGCAGACCGGAGTAGTCCGGTGCCGATACCAGCGGGAGATGCGGAACGCTTGCCATGCCATGGTTAATAGCGCGGCAAGCATAACATCCGGTAAACGCGGAATAGGGGTTTTTCCCTAGCCCCCGCGCGCCTTTTCGTGGTGGCGGATTACTTCCTCGATCACGAAGCGGATGAACTTCTCGCCGAATTCGGGGTCGAGGTCGGATTCTTCCGCCAGCTTGCGCAGCCGGGCAATCTGCGCCTGCTCGCGGCCCGGGTCGGACGGGGGCAGGGCATTGGCCGCTTTGTAGGCGCCAACCGCCTGGGTAATCCGAAACCGCTCCGCGAGGATATGGACCAGCGCGGCGTCAATGTTGTCGATGCTGCGGCGGAACGCGGCGAGCTGCGGGTCGGGTGCGGAGTCAGTCATCGCGGCCACGCCTATCACGGCGGTAGGGCGGTTTCCAAGCGTTCTGCGGCAAGAGATTCTCGGCCCTTGCCAAGCGCGCTTCGTGGTCGCATGGCGCCAGCGATGACCGCAGACATCGTTCCCCTGCCGCGCAAGCGCCCGACGCTTGACCCCATGCTCGCCCTGACCGCGAGCGGCATGAATTCCGTCAATGC
>NZ_JBSYHW010000385.1:0-600 GCF_056108345.1 Cyanobium sp. NIVA-CYA 375
CCTTAAGCATGGCCTTGTCGAGTTCTGCGTCTGCCAATAATCGCTTTAGCCGTGTGTTCTCCAGCTCAAGCTCCTTGAGGCGTTTGGCCTCTGTGGCTTTCATTCCCCCGTACAGATTCTGCCAGCGGTGGTAAGTCGCCGGAGAAACTTCCAGGGCTCGGCAGACGTCAGCAACGGTCTGGCCCTGGTTCAAGAGCTGCTCAGCGGTCCGCAACTTGCGGATGATCTGCTCGGGGCTGTGGCGTTTGACTTTCATGGGGCTTCTCCTGGCCAATTCTGGCCGGTAGGGAAGCTCTCATAAGAGCTGGCTCAGTTTCTGGGGTCCACGTCAGACCCGCAGGATGGGTGTTTTGCCCAAGCCCTAAGAAGCCTCACCCAGCGCAGTGAACCATAAAAGATGCGGCCATCAACGAGGCTGTTGTCCAGTGAGGTGCAATCGCATCTGGTCTGCCCAACGCTGCCACTGAGTGGCAGGCATGGAGTCTGTGGATGCGGAGCTGAAAGCTGGTGGTGGCCTGTCCACTCGTAACTGTTCAGGGGGGAGAAAGCTCCGTGGCAGTTCCGCTCTTGACAGACCTCTGAAAACAGCTTGGATCTCAG
>NZ_JBSYHW010000386.1:0-596 GCF_056108345.1 Cyanobium sp. NIVA-CYA 375
CGCTGACGGCGGGTAAGGAAGCCAAACAGCACCTTGCCAATGGCGGCGATCAGATTGCCTTCCAGTTCCTGGAACATGGTCATGTTGAGGTGGAAGGCGTGGTTTGCCTCCTCCACAATGCGATCGGCCATGGCCTGGTCGATTGGCAGGGCGTCGAGGGTGGTGCGGTAGTTGGCCTTAAAGGCCTTCTCATCGGGGATAGCCGCGAATTCGTAGAAACGCAGGCCATCGTGCTCGCCCAGGCTCATCGCCTTCTGGGCGATGTTCTTGAGGATCTGGCCGCCGGAAAGATCACCGATGTAGCGGGTGTAGTGGTGACCCACCAGCAGCTCCGGGCACTCCCGCGCCACCTGGTGCAGCCGCTCAACGTATTGCTGGGCTCCAGGGGTGGGCTGGACCGCATTACGCCAGTCGCCACCGAAGTAAAAGGCAAGGTCCTGCTCGAGACTTTCGCGCCGGTTCAGCTCAGGAAAGGCCACCGGGCCCACAACTGGATGCTCCCTAAGCCGGCCAAACTCCTCCTCCATGGCGGAGTACACGAAATAAAGGTCGGCCACCAGGGTGCGGTAGCTGGCCTTATCCACCACCCCCTTGAG
>NZ_JBSYHW010000387.1:0-595 GCF_056108345.1 Cyanobium sp. NIVA-CYA 375
CGAGCCCCGGTGGTCGCTGCCACGACCGGACCGGCGAGTTCGGTCTCCTCGTGCACGACGAGGTCGGGGCGCCACGCCGCGCAGCGGGTCGCCAGTGGCGCCATGCGCCGGCTGGCACCGGCCTCGAAATAGTCCAGCCACGACGCCTGCGTGTTGCCGCCGGCCTGCGCATGCGTCATGCCGATGGGCCAGGTCGCGAGGCCTTCGCGCTGCGCCAGCGGCGTCATGTCGGCCCCCGTGGCAACCACGACGTCGTGCCCAGCCGCCTGCGCCGCACAGGCCAGCGACAGCATCGGATTCAGGTGGCCGAAGAGCGGATTGCAGGTGAACAGGATGCGCATGGCAGGCTCAGCGCTACTGCGCCTGCAGGCGGATCGCGCGGGCCAGCGCCTGCAGGCTGTGGGTCTGCTCTTCGTAGAAGCGCGCGGCGTCGGCCAGGCTGGCGGGCGCGACGCTGGCCACGCCCATCTGCGACAGCAGCTGGCGCAGCTCCGGGCTCTGCAAGGCCGCGTTGAGCTGCGTGTTGAGTTGCTGCGCCACGCCTTCGGGCACACCCCGCGGCGCCGCGAACGAGACCCAGGAGGCGTGCGAGAAG
>NZ_JBSYHW010000388.1:0-592 GCF_056108345.1 Cyanobium sp. NIVA-CYA 375
ATCGCCAGCAGGTGGTCGGCGCTTTCGGTGGCGGTGCGCAGGTAATCGATCTGCTTGGGGTTGAGGCCCGTCTCGCGCAGCAGCGACAGCATGCCCATGAGCCCGTGGAAGGGCGTGCGGATCTCGTGGCTGATGTTGGCCAGGAAAGCGCTCTTGGCCTGGCTGGCGCTTTCGGCCTCGCGCCGCGCCTGGCCCAGGCTGGCCGCCAGTTCCTCCAGCACCAGGCGCCGCTGACGCAACTGCCGCAGCTGACGCAGGGCGATGAAGGCAAAGGCCATTGTCAGGATCGACATGAACACGGTCAGGAACAGGCCCAGCCGGTTCTGCGACCGCACCGCCTCGTTGCGCTCCTGCATCTGCTCGGCCACGCGGTGCGCCGTGCCCAGCGACAGGGCATGGAAGGGCGCGCCCAGCGCCTCCAGCGCAGGCCAGCGGTCGGCCAGGAAGGCGGGTGTCGGCTCGGCCGCTGAACCTGCGCCGAGCGCCTGGTCGGCCAGGGCGATGAAGTCCATGGCCGCCTGCAGCACGTCGGCGTGCTCGGGCACGTCGGCGATCAGGCGCCGCGGGCGGCCGTCCTGCAGCAGGTTCACGC
>NZ_JBSYHW010000389.1:0-590 GCF_056108345.1 Cyanobium sp. NIVA-CYA 375
CCTCGGTCGCGGCGGCGCTCCTGTTCAACCGGTTTGCGCTGGGGCGGCGGGCGGAATGGATCGGGCTCGAACTGTTCCGCGAGGCTCCCGACGTGGCCGCCTGAGCGCGCCAGCAACGATGGCAATTGCGCCCGGCAGGCGCTAACGCCCGCGATCAAATTGCAGGAGGTAAATGACCATGCCCGGGATCTGGTTTGACGAGCTCACTGTGGGGCAGCTGTTCGATCATCCGATCCGCCGCACCGTGACCGAGACCGATAACCTGCTGTTCTCGACCCTGACGCACAACCCGGCGCAGTTGCACCTCGATGCCGAATACATGAAGGCGAGCGACTATGGCCAGATCCTGGTCAACTCGACCTTCACCCTCGGGCTGATGGTCGGGGTGTCGGTCGGCGACACCACGCTCGGCACCGCGATCGCCAACCTGGGGTGGGACGAAGTGCGCTTTCCCGCGCCGGTGTTCGTCGGCGATACGCTGCGGATCGAGAGCGAAGTGATCGAACTGCGCGAAAGCAAGTCGCGCCCCAATGCCGGGATCGTCACCTTCGCCCATCGCGCCTACAATCAGCACGGCACCCTGGTCGCCA
>NZ_JBSYHW010000390.1:0-589 GCF_056108345.1 Cyanobium sp. NIVA-CYA 375
CAGTGGCCCGCGCCGGGCAGGCCGTGGCCTTCGTGGGCGGCGGCAGCACCGGCCGCCAGCAAGCACAGGGAGGTGAGGGTGGTCTTCATCCTTGTGGCCTCATGCAATCGGTTGGTGCACGGTCACCAACTTGGTGCCGTCGGGGAAGGTGGCTTCGACCTGGATCTCGGTGACGATCTCCGCCACGCCATCCATCACGTCGGATCGGCCGAGCACCTGCTTGCCTTCGCTCATCAGCTGCGCCACGGTCTTGCCGTCGCGGGCGCCCTCCAGGATGGCGGCGGTGATGAAGGCGATGCTCTCGGGCACGTTGAGCTTCAGCCCGCGCGCCTTCCGGCGCTCCGCCAGCAGCGCGGCCGTGAAGATCAGCAGCTTGTCCTTTTCACGCGGAGTCAGGTCCAAAGTCGCTTCGCTCCTGGGTTTGCGCGTGCGGCCGCAAAGGCCGGCCGAGCAGGTGGGGTCAGGTCCATGGCGGTGCGGTGAGCACAAGTGGTGCCAGCATCGTAACGCCGCGCCTTCCGGAGTCTGGCCCGGCTCCTGCAAGGGCAGGGGGCCCATGGATACCCCCGCCACCACCCCTGTCGCCGCC
>NZ_JBSYHW010000391.1:0-588 GCF_056108345.1 Cyanobium sp. NIVA-CYA 375
GTCCGATCCGTTTGCCGGGCTGGCGGCGGCATTCACCCGGCAGGATGCAGGCGGGCAGCCGTTCGGCGGCTGGCGCGCGGGCGAGAAGGTGACCAGAGAAGCGGCGCTGACTGCGTTCACGTATGGCGGGGCATTTGCCGGCTTCGCCGAATCGCGGTTCGGGAGGCTGGCACCGGGATTGTGGGCCGATTTCGTGCTGATCGATCGCGACCCTTTGCTTGTTACTCCCGAGGAACTGCGTGCGACTCGCGTGCTGGAAACCTGGGTCGGCGGCACCCGCGCTTATGCCCGGGCTAATTGAAGCTCCATCTGTCCTGCCCGAGCCTCGTCTGGTCGAGATTTGAACCGCCTAAAGTTGTGTTCATCAAACAGAAACCAGAATATGCCATCCGGCTGATACCAAGTTGATGCTAGCCGGCACCCCGCCCATTCCACGATGGCAGGTGCGGGAAAGTTTCAATGAGGAGACGATCAGAAACAAGTTTGTTGTTGATTGAAAGACTTGTTGCAACGCACAAATTGGTTGGCATAGCTTTGGTACCGTGTTACGAACATCGCGCAAGTGACACAATTTGCGACGTTCGCGGG
>NZ_JBSYHW010000392.1:0-588 GCF_056108345.1 Cyanobium sp. NIVA-CYA 375
AAGATCGCCTGAGCTGATGCCCCAAGCTGATCGGAGCCTGCTCGTCCTGTCCGGTGGCCATCCTTACGAGGAAGCACCGTTCGCCGCACTGTTGGAAAGCCTTTCCGGGTGGCAGGTAACCCACCTGATCCACCCGGAGGCCGAGGAAGCGGTGGCGCAGGGTGCGGCAGAACTGGCCGATGCGATCCTGTTCTACGATATGCCTGGCTACACTTTTGCCGATGGCAAGGTGACCACCCGCCCGCCATCGGAAGGGTACAAGGCCGCGATCAGGGCCCATCTCGCTACCGGAAAGGGGGCGGTTGCGTGGCACCATGCGCTGGCCGGCTGGGCCGAATGGCCCGAATGGCGGAGATGCTGGGCGGGCGGTTCCTGTATCAGCCCGGCGAGGCGCAGGGCATGGCCATGCCAGATTCCGGCTATCGCCACGATGTCACCTACACCGCTGAAGTGCTGGTCGAGCATCCGGTCACCGCCGGACTGCCCGCCACATTCGCGCTGTGCGACGAACTTTATCTCGCGCCGGTATTCGCGGACTCTGTCCAGCCACTGCTGCACGCACGCCATGCCTTCGTGTGCGAGAACTGC
>NZ_JBSYHW010000393.1:0-586 GCF_056108345.1 Cyanobium sp. NIVA-CYA 375
GCATGCAATTAACTATTCAAATTATAAGCTATTGTCGCCTCAACGCAAGGGCTGATCGTATTTTTCGAGGTGCCCTATACTAATAAAAGAGTTCGAAGAGATTAGTGGCACCAAAAGCTTCCTTGGTAGCCCATCAATGTATGGCATCTTACGGGGGCAGAAAGTCAATTTATACAAATGCTTTATACCGCTTACGTGGCGCCTGTGCGCCAACGAAGGATTGACCGCCCTGATTCACCCACATGGCTCTTTCGAAGACGCGCGAGGCCAGAGTTTTAGACTCGAAGCCTACAGAAGAGTATCGGATATCTTTTATTTCAGAAATGAGCGAAAGCTTTTTCCTGAAATAAACAATAACAAGCAGTATTCAGTCAATATATATAGAGGCATGCCGAGCGAGGTCTCCTTCAGGTGCATTTTTAAGTTATTTCATCCCAAGACAATCGACGAGAGTCTTGCAAGCCAAGCAGAAGAGTCATCGCACTTGGGCTTAAAAACCAAGGAAGGAAAGTGGAACCTAGAAGGATCTCCGTCGAGAGTCCTGAATGTAAATACTGAAATGCTAAAGTGCTTCTACAGGTTGCTG
>NZ_JBSYHW010000394.1:0-583 GCF_056108345.1 Cyanobium sp. NIVA-CYA 375
GCGGGCAGCGAGCTGGCGCAGCGCAATGCTGGTTGCCCGGCAGCCCAGATTGAGGCTGTCGCTGTTGTCGCCGATGTAGAGCAGCTTCATCGTGCCCGTCCCGCCCCGGTGCTCAGGCCGCGGAAACTTCGCCCCCGCCGGTCCACTTGAGCTTGTCGCGCATGCCCAGCTCAACCGGGGTCATGTCGCCCTGCTTGTAAGTGAGCGAGCGGCTGACTGCCTTCACGTCGCGGCACAGGCGGCGCAGGCCATCGGGCTCGAGGCTGGCGGCATGGTCGGTGCCCTTCCAGGTGCGGTCGAGGGTGAAGTGGCGTTCGATCCATTCCGCGCCCAGGGTCAGGGCCGCGATGTCGGCGGCGATGCCGAGGTGGTGGCCGGAGAATCCGATCCCGCCGACGCGGTCACCGAACTTCTCCTTCAGGCGGGTCACTTCGAGCAGGCACAGCTCGTCGAACTCGACCGGGTAGCCGCTGGTGCAGGCATAGAGCAGCAGGTCCTTGGCCCGGCCCTTGTCCTCGAAGAACTTCACGATCTCGTCTTCCTCGGCCTTGGTGGTCATCCCCAGCGAGAGCTGGATCTGGCC
>NZ_JBSYHW010000395.1:0-582 GCF_056108345.1 Cyanobium sp. NIVA-CYA 375
GCGCTGCCGTTCCAGTGCAGATCGGTGGCGCGTGAACGCACCACGTTGCCGGACCAGCTGCGCACGTTGCCGGGCAGCGGCGCGCTGGCCGAGGTGGGCGGTGCGCTGGCCACGCGCACGTCGGCATAGCGCACGCGGTTGTTGGCGTCGGGCGTGGCATCGGCCGCGCTGCTGGGGTTGTAGCGGAAGCTCCAGTCGTCGGGGTCGGCATAGCGCAGCGTGCGGAAGCTCGCCAGCGCCACCGGCGGGTTGGCCGGCGGCGGCTCGGCCAGGCGCTGCATCCCCGCCGTCGCGCGCAGGAGTTCGGGCGTGAGACCCGAGGCTGCGGCCAGCGTGGCCGCGCGCTCCTGCAGCAGCGCCTCGAGCGCAGCCCCGCTGGCGGCCTGCAGCGCCGGCTCGGCCGCGGTACCGGCCACCAGCGCCAGCTGGCCCAGCTGGTGCGTGAGCAGCTCGCGTTCGAGCGCGGCGGCGCTGATCGTGCCGCCATGGCGGTCGGGCGTGCCGACCAGGCCCGCCAGCGCACGCTGCTGCGCGTTGGCGCTGAGCTGCGCCAGCCGCGCTACCCGTGCCGCCTGCCGCGCC
>NZ_JBSYHW010000396.1:0-582 GCF_056108345.1 Cyanobium sp. NIVA-CYA 375
CTGTCTGGTGCGGTCAAGGTTAACCGCGCAGGCACCTTCGCGCCAGTCCCTGTCACTGCGTCTTGACCGGCGCAGGGATAATTTTGTCTGGCGACATATCCCTAGCGCCTTGGTAACCTGCCGCAGCTGAGGGAGAGGATATCGATGCGACTGGTACTGACCGGACTGATTTTTGCCGCTGGCCTGCTGTTCCTGTTCATGGGTGTCAGTTTCCTGCTCGACCCGGTGGCTTCCGGAACCGACTTTGGCCTGACCCCTGATTCCGCGCATGGGCTCGCCACGATCCGCGCCGATATGACGGCCTTTTTCGTGGTCGGGGCGGTGTGCATGATGATCGGCGCATGGCGCCGCAACGGCGACCTGCTGCTGGTGCCGGCCGGCCTGTTCGGGGTGGCCTTGCTGGGCCGCTTCGTCGGGCTGGCGGTCGACGGGCCGTGGGACCAGTACTGGCAGCCGATGGTGGTCGAAGGCGCGATGGTCATCCTGCTGCTGATCGCCAGCCGGGTGCTGCCGCACCGGGTCGGCTAGACTACAGCCAGCCCAGGGCGCTGGCAGCGATGACCGCGCCCCCGCCCAGCGCGG
>NZ_JBSYHW010000397.1:0-580 GCF_056108345.1 Cyanobium sp. NIVA-CYA 375
CGAAAATCTGGGCGAGGTCCGGCCGCAGCCACAGCTGGTGGAAATCGCGCAGGTCCTGCACGGTCATCGCTTCGACGGCCGCGGGATCACCTGTGCCCGAAGGGGGCATGCCATAGGGGTGGTTGTCGCCGAACAGCTCCTTCGCCAGTGTGCGCTGGGCGATCTGGCTGGGGTTGTTGAGCTCGTTCTTGATCCGGGTCAGTTGCTGTGTCCGCACGCGCTCCATCGCGCGGGGATCAAAGCCCGGGTGCTCGACGTAGTCCGCCATCAGCGCCAACGCCGGGGCCAGGTTGGCGGTCGGCGTGTCGAGCGTGAAGGCGGTGGTGTCCGCATTGGCGAACGCCCCCAGGTTCACCCCAAGGCGTTCCTTGGCAATCGCCAGCCCCTGTGAATCGAGCGAACGGGTGCCTTCGTCCATCAGTTGCAGGAGGAGGGAGGTCGCCCCAAGCTTGCCTGCCGGATCGGCAGCATAGCCGGCATCGAAGTCGAGCCGCACCGAAACGGTCGGCACTGCCGTGCGCTTGGCGAAGAACACCTTGATCCCGTTCGAGAGCGTTGCCCGCTCGATGGCCGGGAAATC
>NZ_JBSYHW010000398.1:0-579 GCF_056108345.1 Cyanobium sp. NIVA-CYA 375
GCAGCGAAGGCCTGCGGATCGGTGGATCGCTGACCTACAGCGTCACCAATCCCGACATCAACCTGCCCGGCTTCGACGTCGAGTCGGAGACCATCCTGGCGACGATCCAGGCGAGCTATCCGTTCCGGCGCAGCCGCACCTCGACCATCGTCGGCGATTTCGGCCTCGACTATGTCGACCAGGATGTCGACGTGAACAACGTGCTGCTTACCCGCGACCGGGTGCGCACCCTGTTCGGCCGGGTTTCCGGCGAGTTCGTCGACAAGGCGAGCGTGTCGCGGGTCGGAGGCTATTCGTCCTACGAACCGAAGAGCCGGTTCCGGTTTGCGCTGGAAGCGCGCCACGGGATCGACATCTTCAACGCCAGCCCCGATTGCCGTGCCAATCCGCTCGCCTGCGTTGTCGGCGGCAAGGCTCCGCCGAGCCGGATCGAGGCTGACCCGACCCCGTTCGTGGTGCGTGGCGAGGCCGGGGCGGAATACCGCCCGGTTCCGAACTGGACATTCTCGCTCGAAGCCGAGGCGCAATGGAGCGATGATGCGTTGCCCGCCTTCGAGGAATTCGCCGCCGGGACTTACT
>NZ_JBSYHW010000399.1:0-579 GCF_056108345.1 Cyanobium sp. NIVA-CYA 375
TCCCAGCTACAACGCCAGCGCCGATCGCCAGTCATGGTCCGCGCTGCTCAGCCTGCTCGAAGAGGTGCTGTCTTAGCCGATTTTCCTACATCGCAATCGGCAGCTATGTTCTCAGCGGCTCTTTGAAACTGTTGAATTGGCAAAACACCGGTCATTGATGGTGTGCATCGAGCCCCGCGGATGCACTTTATCAACTAAACCCGAATCACCCCGCCGCAGCGGCCAGGAACAGGTAGTTGCGCGGCTCGAAGCCGTCCGGCTGGGTGCGGCGATACCCTGCCTTGGTCAGCAGGGTGTCGATCGGACCCAGCTGCTCGGTGCCCCAGGCCTCAAGCAGGATCGACGGGCGTTCGCTGGCCAGCAATTCGCTCGCCCCTAGCAG
This sequence comes from Cyanobium sp. NIVA-CYA 375, assembly GCF_056108345.1. NCBI lineage: Bacteria > Bacillati > Cyanobacteriota > Cyanophyceae > Synechococcales > Prochlorococcaceae > Cyanobium > Cyanobium sp. NIVA-CYA 375. The sequence continues at coordinate 383 of NZ_JBSYHW010000399.1, forward strand.
CACATCCAGCTCGCCGCCTTCGACATCGATCTTGAGTGCCGAGACGCGCGGTCGACCGGCAGCGTTCCATTCCGCGTCGAGCGTCGTGACCGGCACTTCGAACGACCGGACCAGTTCGGGCGGCACGATCGTGGCGGAGCTTAGCGTTGCTTGCGCGCTTTCGTGGAAGGTGATCGTCCCAGCCTCCGCCCCGACGG
>NZ_JBSYHW010000400.1:0-578 GCF_056108345.1 Cyanobium sp. NIVA-CYA 375
TAGACGCAGGGGCGACGGTCAAGGAATCCTTGACAGTTCAAAACGAAGGCTGCCGCGATGTGCAGCGCCCCGTCAACATCTACAACCTCGACGCCATCCCGGCCGTGGGCTACTGGGTGCGCTCGCCCATTGATCCGGCATGAGCGCACACGAGCCCATGCCCCATGGGCTTAAAACGGTCGCCGATTGCTTCGGGATTGCGGTGAGACTGACGGAGGAGCGCATGGCGCACATTCTGGAGCATCCGGAAATGAAGGAGATGGGTGCGGAGATCGATCGGCTGCTGGCTGCGCCGCAGATCGTTCGTCGGTCCCGTTCTGATGATGCTGTGCGCTTGTTTTATGCGTTCTACTCACAGACCATCGTCGGCGCCAAATGGCTGTGTGTGGTTGTAAAGTACACAGAGAGCGATGCCTTCGTCATCACCGCCTACCTCACCGACAAAGCCAAGCTTGGAGCATCGCTATGGCCAATAAGCTGAAAGTCTGGTTTGATCCTGAGGCAGATTTCCTGGAAGTGCGTTTCTCGGAAGCTCCTGGTTACGCGAAGGAAACCAGCCATGATGCCGTCATGGAGCG
>NZ_JBSYHW010000401.1:0-572 GCF_056108345.1 Cyanobium sp. NIVA-CYA 375
GGCCCCGGCGGCGAGCCTGCCGCTGGGCTGGTTTGCACTCGATTCGCTGATTGTAACGCCGACCCATAACCAGGTCAGGATCGAGCAGCGGGTCACTATCCGTATCTCCCCGCTGGTCAATTCGCCGCGCCAATCGATGGTGCCCAATGTCCCGAGCGTAAACCTGCGCGATTATGCCGAGCGCGATGCGGGCAAATGCATTCCCCTCAGTTCCATCCGAGGCGTCCAGTCGATCAGCGACAACCGGCTGCTGCTCTACCTGCGCGACCGGCGCGTGCTGAGCCTGCGGTTGCGCAAGTCGTGCCGGGCGCAGGACTTCTACTCCGGCTTCTATGTCGAGCCGCGGGCGGACGGAATGCTGTGCGTCGAGCGCGACATCCTGCGCTCGCGCACCGGGGCGACCTGCGAGCTGCGCGAGATCAACCGGCTGGTTGCGGACGACTGAGCGCGGGTCGCGCCGCAAATCTTGACAATCTGCCCCTTCGCGCGCATGGCGCCCGGCGATTGTGCAACTGCGAAAAGCTCGCGGCTGACACGGCTCTTACCGGGCCGCACATTACAGGAAACTCTTA
>NZ_JBSYHW010000402.1:0-572 GCF_056108345.1 Cyanobium sp. NIVA-CYA 375
GGCCGGTTCGCGGTGGTGCTCGCCGATGCGACGCCGGCGCGCAATGCACCCTGAGCGGTCGCTCGCGCCGGGCATGGCGCTGCGCCTCGGACACCCTATATTGGCGTGATGGATACCTCGCCGTTCTGGGATTCGCTGCTCAACGTCATCCTGCGGGTGCCCAATTCGGGCCTGCTGATCGCGACCGTGGTGGCGATCGTGCTCAGCTGGGTCGGCTCGGCGATGATCACCCGCGATATCCGCTTTGGACGGTTCGTCCGCACCGCGAGCTCGCTGTCGCTGGTCGCGATCTTCGTGCTGGTGATGGTGCAGGTCTCGCGCTTCGATCCGCGCTACGGCATGGCGGTGCCGCAGCTCGGCTTGCCCGAACAGGTGGTGCAGGGCGGTGAAACCCGGGTAGAAATGGGCCGTGACGGGCATTTCTGGATCGCGGCTGAGGTCAACGGCGAGCAGGTCGACTTCATGGTCGACACCGGTGCGACGCTGACCGCAGTGTCCGCCAGCACCGCTGACCGGATCGGGCTGGAGCCGCGCGTGGGCGGGATCCCGGTCACCCTCAACACCGCCAACGG
>NZ_JBSYHW010000403.1:0-570 GCF_056108345.1 Cyanobium sp. NIVA-CYA 375
GGCGGCAGGCCCGTGAAGGTGATGCCGCCGCCACCGGGCGCGGGGCTGGCGCCCGCGTAGGCCTGCACCGAGCCCGCGAAGCCACCCAGCGTGGCCACGGCGGCCATGCCCAGGCTGCCCTTGAGGAAGTTGCGGCGGCCCTTGAACTCGGCCATCACGTCGCGGATGCTGACGTTGCCCGAGGGGTTGATGGTGGTGTCGTTGTCCGGATGCATGCAGCTCGACATGGGATCTCCTGGCGTTGTGCGGGGCGCCGGCCAGACGCCACCGCAGGATGGCGGTGTCCGCTGGACGGCAGGTGAGAACTGGAGTCGAGGTTAGGGAGCGCCGGTGAAGCTGCAACGACCCCCGCTGCGATCCGGCATGAGCCGATAGGCCCAATGACGGCTCGCCACCGCCTGCCTCAAGGGCGGGCGCGCGGCGGCTCGGTGGCCAGACGGCGGCGGCAGGCCTCGAGCTCGGGGCCCGAGAGCCCTTCGCAGGGTTCGCCGGGGCCGATGCCCAGCAGCTCCACCGTCAGCAGCGAGTTGCGTTCTCGCGCGACGGTGCTCTCGGCCGCGGCGGTGTTGG
>NZ_JBSYHW010000404.1:0-570 GCF_056108345.1 Cyanobium sp. NIVA-CYA 375
GGTCGACAGCTCGCGGCGCGAGTGGGAATCCACGGCGGCGGCGCCGCTGGAGCCGCCGGAGCCGCCGGAGCCCGCGCCCGGGTCCGCGCGCGGGTCTGCAGCCGAGGTGGCTCCCGGCTCCGGCGCCGGCAGCGGCACGGCGCCCTGACCGGCGGCGCGGCCCTTCGGCTCACGCGCCAGGTGCCTGCGGCCGCGCAAGAGGGCCGGGGCCGGCACCGGTGGGCTCAAGACCGGCCACGTGCGGCCGACAACCCACGCATGGCCGACAACCCTTCCCCCAAGCGCCCCGAGCGGCGCGACCGCCGCGCCCCCGCCGGACCGCCGGGCTCGATCCGCTGGATGAAGAGCATCCTGGGCCGGCCGCTGACGCTGCAGCGCCGAGCCGACGGCCTTCACGTCACGCTGCTCGACCGCCGGCGCTCGCCCGAGGTGATCCAGGCCGAATCGATGGCGCGGCTGCGCGAGGAGCTGCGGCTGCGCCTGCTCGAACTGGAGCACCAGCACGCCACCACCGTGATGCGCCACCTCGTGTTCGTGCACGACGTGCTGGGCCGCCAGGGCTGGGCCGGG
>NZ_JBSYHW010000405.1:0-569 GCF_056108345.1 Cyanobium sp. NIVA-CYA 375
CTGACCGGTCCGAACAGGGGGACGATACCATGACCCGCACTGCCTCAAGCACCCGGATGTTTGCCCTCGCGGCATCAACCGCCCTCGCCTCTCTGGCTCTGGGCGGCTGCGCCACCAGCGCCGCTCCTCGGGCGGACCTGTCCGCCAGCAAGGCCCAGCAGGCCCTGCAGAAAGGCCGCAGCGGCCAGGCCGTGAGCCATGCCGAGGCGGCGGTTCTCGCTGACCCCTACAACGCAGCCTACCGCGCCATGCTCGGCGCGGCTTACATGGAACAAGGCCGGTTCCAGTCGGCAGCGACCAGCTTCCAGGATGCGCTCTCGCTTGGCGATACCGCACCCAAGACCGCGCTCAGCCTGGCGCTGGCGCAGATTGCCATCGGCGACAAGCGTGCCGCGGTGGCGACGCTCGACACCTGGCAGGACGGGATCGATCCCGCAGACCTCGGTCTCGCATTTGCCCTCGCTGGCGAAACCAAGCGCTGCGTCGATGTGCTCGGCGCGCAGCTGCGCGGCGGCAACAACACCCCGAAAGTGCGCCAGAACCTGGCCTATTCCTATGCCCTGTTCGGC
>NZ_JBSYHW010000406.1:0-569 GCF_056108345.1 Cyanobium sp. NIVA-CYA 375
CCGGCCTTCTCGGGCTCGATCCGTTGCTGGTCAAGGCGCGCGGCGGGTGATCGCCGACGATGCCACGATGGCGCGGCTGATGGTCCGCGCGCAGGCGGGCGACCGGCAGGCCTATGGCGTGCTGCTCACCGAGGCGTCGCGCTGGCTCAAGCGCTACTTCGCGCGGCGCAGCGCTCCCGGGGCCGTCGACGACCTGATCCAGGAGACGCTGCTCTCGGTCCATCGCAAGCTCGCGAGTTTCGATCCGGAGCGACCGTTCCTGCCCTGGCTCGCGGCAATCGCGCGCTTCCGCTGGGTTGACCACCTGCGCCGCGCTTACCGCGCCGGCGAGGTCAATTTGCCTGAAGATATCGCAATCGAAAGCGAGGAAGACGAAATCGGCGCACGGATCAGTCTCGAACGCCTGTTCAGACTGCTTTCGCCGGGACAGGCTCGCGCCATCGAACTCGTCAAGATCAACGGCCACAGCATCGCTGAAGCCGCACAGCATTGCGATCAGAGCGAACCGCTGATCAAGACCAACATCCATCGCGGGCTGAAAAAGCTCGCCGCGCTGATCGAGAAAGCCG
>NZ_JBSYHW010000407.1:0-566 GCF_056108345.1 Cyanobium sp. NIVA-CYA 375
CGGGCGCAAGGCGATACTGCTCGTAGACCTTGTCGAACGCCTCGGTTTCACCTTCCGCCTGAGCCAGGATCCGCTGCGCGGTGGCGCGGGCGCGGTTCATCGCCGCATTGGCATCCTGCTCGGCGACCGAGACGTCCTTGAACGCGTCGAGCACTTCGCCTGGCGGGTCGGTCTTGTTGATGTCGACGCCCTGCACGGTGATCCCTGAACGATAGGCATCGAGCAGGGCCTGCATCCGGGTCATGACCCGTTCCTCGATCTCGGCCCGGCCGGCACCGGAGAAGGTCTGGTCGAGTGTCTTCTGTGCGACAGCCGCGCGCATCGCCGATTCGGCCACTTCCTTGATCGTGTTGGTCGGATCATCGAGCTGGAAGCGGAACAGCTTCAGGTCCTTGATGTTCCAGCGGATGATGTAGCTGACATTGGCGAGGTTCTGGTCCCCGGTCAGGATCAGCTTCTGCTCGGTTCCTTCGGGGATCTTCCCCAGCCGGATCTCGCGCACGTCCTCGCGGTCGACCTGGTGTAACGGATAGGGCAGCGTCACATTGAAGCCGGGCTCCAGCGTG
>NZ_JBSYHW010000408.1:0-565 GCF_056108345.1 Cyanobium sp. NIVA-CYA 375
CCCACCGCGCCCACATCATCTGTGAGCTTCCGCCCAAGGTGGTCGCGGCAGCCATGGGCCACTCGGTGGAAACTCATCTGGGCGCCTACAGCCGCTGGTGCGGGGATGATGTTATTGATGATGCATTCGAAAAGGCAACAATCCGCCTAAGACAGACTTAGGGCAGGCAAGATATTGCATCCCGATCACCTTTAACGCTCAAGAGTGCTAGACAATAAAGAAGCCCCCAGCGGCCAATACACAACTGTTCACGCGCGGGCAGCCTCTGAATCAGATGACTGCAACTCTTAAAACAAAAGCGCATCGCAGAACAGACTTGGACGCCTTAGGGGACGCAAGAGTCCGTATTCAAGTTACAATTTACGGCACAGCCCAACGGACCACCGTGGGCGGGCACACCCTTGGCCAGTTGCGCAGTCAGCATGCCGTCTACCACAACCGACTTCAATGTCTTGATGCTTGGCTCGCGTGGGGCGGGTAAAACAACGCTTCTTGCTGTGATGTGGGATCAACTTGGTAGTGCCATTGAACGCTCCAAGGGCTCCTTCCGGTATGAACATTCCCC
>NZ_JBSYHW010000409.1:0-565 GCF_056108345.1 Cyanobium sp. NIVA-CYA 375
GCGAAACCGCGCTGAGCCAGAAGGACATCGAGCAAGCAATTCCGGTCGCCAACGAGCGGGTGCTGCAGGCCGGCCTCAGGATCGCACGCCTGCTCGACGAGGCGTTTGCCCCGGGTCCGCTGCCGGTGCCGGTGCCCGAGCGGCAATAGGGTGCCTCTCCGATTCCCCTCCCTTGAGGGAGGGGAGTTAAATAAGGGACCTATTCACGAGGCGACGGGCCTCACGGCACACGCTTGGTCTCGTACCGCGAACCATCCTTGCGGGCGTAACCTTCCGCGTCGAACACCATGTCGATGTCCGGGTACTCGCCGCTGTCGCCCTCGCGCGTGCCCGCGCTGATGGCGACGAACACGCAGGCGGCATCGCTCCGGTTCTGCAGGTGGTGGCCGTTGCGCGCGCCCGCAGGCCAGGCGAGCACGTCGCCGGGGCGGACCACCGTTTCGCCGTCGTCCTCGACCAGCACCGCTTCGCCTTCGAGCATGACCAGCAGCTCGTCCTGCCCGGCGTGCCAATGGCGCTGGCTCGACCACGCGCCCGGTTCCAGCGTGACATGGCTCGCCCCCAT
>NZ_JBSYHW010000410.1:0-565 GCF_056108345.1 Cyanobium sp. NIVA-CYA 375
TGTGCCGTTCGTGGGCCGAAATCCCGTTCCGGATGATGGAAAGAATTACTACGAACCAGAACAGTCGTTGGACTCACTTAGGACGATTGTCGCGGGTTTGGCGGCGAGAGGATTTACCGGCAGCTTAATGGCGGCTGGGGATGTCTCGATCGAAATGGCACTTGATGTGCTGGAGGAAGTCGATCGCGAGACCCCGATCTCGCACAAGCGTTGGGTCATTGCCCACGCAATCTGGCCGAGCAAGGACCAGCTCGCACGTTGCGCCAGGCTCGGAGTGGTACTGACCCCCATGTGGCATCATCTCTATTACTGGCCAACACTCACGTTCTATTACGGCGAGGATTTTCCGCATCGCGCCGAACCTTTCCGGGATATGATCGATATGGGCGTGACGGTAGCCATGGGGACCGATGTCTCCAAGGTCCCACTCAACTATTTCCGCGGGCTGGAGTACTGCGTAACCCGTGAGACGGAACGCTGGGGCAAGGGCGGCGCAGACCAGGCTATCACCCGTATGGAGGCCTTGCGCACGATGACGATCAATTGTGCCTATCTGACATTCGAA
>NZ_JBSYHW010000411.1:0-564 GCF_056108345.1 Cyanobium sp. NIVA-CYA 375
GCCATGCGCTGGTCGTCGAGCACGTAGGTCAGGCAGCCCGCGGTGTGGCCGGGGGTGGCGCGCACCTGCAGCTGGCGGCTGCCGAAGGCCACGGTGTCGCCGTCGGCGAGCGCTCGGTCCGCGCCGCTGGCGCCGGCCGCCGCCGCCAGCAGGATGCGGCTGCCCAGGCGCTGCCGGTGCAGCCAGGCCGCGGTGACGTGGTCGGCATGGACATGGGTGTCCAGCGTGGCCAGCAGGGTCAGGCCCAGCTCGCGCAGCAGCGCGGCGTCGCGGCCGGCCTGCTCGAACACCGGATCGATGAGCAGCGCCTCGCCCTGGTCGGCGAGCAGGTAGGTGTAGGTCGACGAAGTGGGGTCGAAGAGCTGGCGGAAGACGAACATGGCGGTGGGCGCTCCGTGCAGGGCCTTCGGGGCTTGGCTACGATCGCAAGCGCCTTCGCAGCTTCAGGAGAGAGGTGGATGTTCTCACCCCCGCATGGCACCCGCCGCCGGCAGGCCCTTGTTGCGCTGGCGGCCGTGGGCATCGTGCCACCGCTGCGTGGCTACTAGGCGCCACTTCCTATCC
>NZ_JBSYHW010000412.1:0-561 GCF_056108345.1 Cyanobium sp. NIVA-CYA 375
GATGAGCTTATCGAGGTATTATGGGCCGAGAATATTCGTGCAAGGCGCTACTGCTATCCCGGTTGTCATCGGTCAGAGCCCTATGCCAGTCGTGGTTGTGAATGGATTCCAGATTTGCCTGTGACTGATTATGTAGCTGCCAATGTGCTCGTCCTGCCGGCAAGTTCAGCGGTGTCAGTCCATGAAGTATCGATGATTTCTGAGCGGATTCGCTTAGCTCTGTATCATAGTTGCCAAGTTCGACAGATCCTGATCTCAAGCCCGTCATCCCTGTAGTTTTTAGACTTTTGCTGGTTGAGTATGCAGCGTTTTCTTGATCACGGTGAGCTCGCTTCCATCGGCTTGCGGTTTATTGGGAGGAATGTTCAGGTTGATCGCACTGCTATATTGATCAATCCTTCCTTGATTTCAATCAATGATAATTGTCGTATAGATGCATTTGTTTTGATCACTGCTGGCGAGGAGGGGGTGAGCATTGGCAAGAATGTGCATATTGGGGCATCGAGCCAAATCTTTGGCTCTGGTGGTGCCGTTATCCTGGAGGATTTTTCTGGACTTTCT
>NZ_JBSYHW010000413.1:0-560 GCF_056108345.1 Cyanobium sp. NIVA-CYA 375
ATGAGTTTCCACCGAGTGGCCCATGGCTGCCGCGACCACCTTGGGCGGAAGCTCACAGATGATGTGGGCGCGGTGGGCGTACCCATGGCGGCAGGAGTAAAGCACAAGCTTCTCGCCTTTCTCTTCATATTCCCGTCGTAACTGCTGCCAGAGAGATCGGCGCCGCATGTAGGTGCCAAGGTCCTCAGCGCCATGTCCTGGTCGCATCGGCGGCATGCGGTCAGGTCGAAATGCTTTCTCAAGCTGCCATGCTTGAGCCCAGTCATCGCATGGCAGCAGTCGCAGAACCCTTGATCGGGTGCGACCTCGGCTGGAAACCTTCTGGTAGCTCGTCCAGAATTGGCCGCTCCGAATCTCTAGGTGTTGCAGTTCTTCCGGCCGGAGCCCGTATGCCGCCATCAACTGAAATGCCAGTCGCCAGCGAAGGTCAGGGATAGCCTCGACTAGACCAAGAACATGAGCGACATCGATAGGTGTGGTAACGCCTCGTTCATCACGCTTCCGACCAACATAGATAGAAAGGTCAAGGGGAGGTGACCAGGATGACGGCAGGCGTTCCG
>NZ_JBSYHW010000414.1:0-557 GCF_056108345.1 Cyanobium sp. NIVA-CYA 375
CACCGTACAAGGCGGCGGTGGCCCGCGAACTGGTGCGGCTCGGCTATCGCGAAGCCTCGCGCGACATGGCCGATCAGGTGGCGCAGGTCCGGCTCGAACAGTCGGTCGAGGGTGACGATGCGCCCCGTCGCGGACCGGTCAGCGTAGGGGTCGGCGGTTCCACCGGCACGTTCGGCTCCGGCGTGGGGCTGGGCATCGGCATCAATCTGGGCGGCGGAGGCAAGCGCGAGCAGCTGGTCACCCGGCTCGGGCTGATGCTCCGTGACAAGGCGACAGGCGCGACATATTGGGAAGGCCGCGCGCAACTTTCGGTAAGTCCTGATTCACCCCTTGCTGCTAGCGAGGCCAATGCTCAAGCCCTTGCCGGCGCCCTGCTGCAGGATTTTCCGGGGGTGAATGGCGAAACCATCGAAGTGAAAGTGACCCAGTGACCTCCATCCAGATCGATTGCGATTTCGACAGCGGCAACATCGAAGTGCTGTCGACCGACGGTGACCATGCGGCGCTGGCCGTGCGGCTCGACCACATGTCGGAATTCCGCCAGTGGTTCCACTTCC
>NZ_JBSYHW010000415.1:0-555 GCF_056108345.1 Cyanobium sp. NIVA-CYA 375
CCCTGCAGGCTGGCCGCGGCGGGCCGTGCAGCGCGAGGGCGACGCCACGCCCGTGGCCGGCGCCACGGCGAGTGTGGCCGCGGCTGCCGCCAGCGCCCCGGTCAGCACCACCACCGATGCTGCCGGCCTGTGGGCGCTGCAGGCGCTGTCTCCAGGCCAGCGCGTGGTGCTGCGTGTGCAGGCACCGGGCTATGCACCCGCGCTGCGCGTGCTCGACATCGCGGCGGGCAGCAACACCGTGCCCACGGTCTACCTGCAGCCCGAAGGCGTGCGCCAGCAGGTGGACCCGGCGCAGGCGGCCACCATCGCCGACCCGGGCACCGGCGCATTGCTGTCGGTGCCTGCCAACGGCTGGCGGCGCGAAGACGGCGCCGCCCTCAGCGGCGCCCTCACGGTGGTGCTGACGGCCGTGCAGCCGGCGCAGGACGCTTCGCGAATGCCCGGCGACTACACGGCGCTGAGCGCAACGGGCGCGGTACAGCGGCTGGAGAGCTTCGGCGCCGTCTCGGTGCAGGTGAGCGATGCCCAGGGCCGCGCCGTCAACCTCGCACCCGG
>NZ_JBSYHW010000416.1:0-552 GCF_056108345.1 Cyanobium sp. NIVA-CYA 375
ATCCGGTTGGCGTACGGTGAGGGGAACCTGTCGGTCGGCAGGCCCTTGCGGGTGGTCGTCTCGCCCGTATCGGAATCAATCCCGGGAACGGTCCACTCGGCAGCGAGCGACTTGACCTGGCCTTCGGTGTAGCCGAGCGCCGCGAGGTCACGGAAGTGCACGTATTGCAGGCTGTGGCAGGCAGCGCAGACTTCCTTGTACACCTGGTAGCCGCGCTGGAGCTGGGCTTCGTCCCACCGGCCGAGCGGGCCATCGAACGAGAACCCGCCTTCAGGCCCGTGCGGCTTGAGGTGGACGACCTTTTCCGCGGTCGGGGCGCCAAGACCTTCAGTGGCGGCCGTGTAGGCGCCGACGCCGAACGACCAGGTCACCACGAGGGTGAAACCGAGGCCGATGAGGATTGCGATAAGACGGATCATGTCGGGTCTCTTTCTCTCGTCCTCAGGCCGCAGCGGGAACGGCGGTTGCGCCCAGCTTCGCTTCCGGGTCCTTGCCCAGCACCGCCTCGGTGATCGAGAACGGCAGCGGTTCGGGCTGCTCGATCGAGGAAAC
>NZ_JBSYHW010000417.1:0-546 GCF_056108345.1 Cyanobium sp. NIVA-CYA 375
TGTCGGGGCATCAAGAGATGCTGCGACTGCGGCAGCGGATGGCAGACGCGCGCGGTCACGGCTTTCACGTCAGCCAGTTCCACGATTTGGTCCTGAGCGGGGGGGCAATGGCCTTTCCCTTGCTCGCGGAACGGATTGATAATGCAGTTCGGGTGGCTGACCATGCCTAACTGGCTACTTGCCCTTTTGGCCCGCGAATGGTCGGGCCTCGCTGTCGGAGCGCTCGTCGCGCTCGGCGGCTGGCTGTTGGAAGGGTGGATCGGCATTGGACTTTGCGGGCTTGGTGCACTTCTGGCTGTCGGTAATCTGTGGCACCTGGTTCATCTGACGCACGTGCGTCGCCGCTGTCCGCCGCCGGGACGGATGATCGATCTTGGTGGCTACAAGGTGCACATGCTGGCGGAAGGCGTAGCGGGGCCCCATCACCCGGTTGTCATGTTCGGCGGCGGGCATGCGCCAGGCTTGGCCATGGGGCATCTGCATGCCTCGCTCAAGAACCTGACCCGATCAATCCTGATTGACCGACCGGCACAGGCTGGAGTGATA
>NZ_JBSYHW010000418.1:0-544 GCF_056108345.1 Cyanobium sp. NIVA-CYA 375
GCCGATCGCTATCTCGTCGCCGCCTATGTCGTGCCGCTGGAACGGACGCTCGCCACAGCGGGCGCGCTGCATGTCCAGCCACGCGAGGACGCTGAAGTGGTAGGCATCCTCGAAGCGGGGACGCGGTTCGAAGTGCTGGATATCGCCGGTGCGTGGGCGTGGGGCTGCCTCGGGCCAGAAGGCCCGACCGGCTATTTGCCCCTCGTCTCGCTCGGCGCGTGAGCCACACCGTTTTCATTGACGGTGCCGAAGGCACCACCGGGCTCGAGATCCGCGACCGGCTGGCCGGGCGCAGCGAGTTTTCGCTCATTGTGCTGGACGAAGCGCGACGCAAGGACCTGACCGCCCGCCGCGAAGCCCTCAATGAGGCCGATTTCGCGGTGCTGTGCCTGCCCGATGCCGCAGCCCGCGAAGCAGTCGCGCTGATCGAGCCGGGTAGCCAGACCAGGGTAATCGATGCCTCCAGCGCGCACCGCGTCGCCAAGGGCTGGACCTACGGTTTCCCAGAGTTGGTTGGACGCGAGAAGGTCGCCAAAGCCAGCCG
>NZ_JBSYHW010000419.1:0-543 GCF_056108345.1 Cyanobium sp. NIVA-CYA 375
GCGACGTTGTAGCCCGCCCAGAGGTCCTCCTTTTTGATCAACTCCTTCAGAGGGCGCTGATCGTCCTTGATGATCAGGAAGCGCGGTCTGTCGTCATCAACCACGCCGGCGGGCTGCTGAATGGACACGGGATCGAGCCGGACTGTCAAGGGCCAGTCGCCTATCTGGATTGAGCCCATCAGCTTTGGCCCGATTGCGTTTCCGAAATCTGGAAGAGTGTTCAGCACCAAGAAGAGCTGGTCCCGCATCAAGGCGTCGGCCATCTCTCTAGGGATGTTGTCGATGTATAGCTGGAGCTTGCTGTTGGAGCGGGTCAGGAAGAGCTTGGTGATAACGCCTTGATTAACCGCAACGCGCAGACCCGAGGGCGTGGTGCGAATCTCCTCATCGGCCACATCCATGACCCCAGCGGAATCCGGCGGTGCCAACGACCGCCGACGCAGGGGTTGGATCACACGCTGCTCAAGATCGGTGACTTTCAGGAAAGTTGTCACTCCTTGGCTGCCATTCAGGCGGCCTTGATTAAGGGTAGCGCCATGAGCG
>NZ_JBSYHW010000420.1:0-537 GCF_056108345.1 Cyanobium sp. NIVA-CYA 375
CTCGGCTTCGCGGTGTTCGCCGGCGTGGCTGCCGACCTCGCGCTGAAATGAAGAAGCGGGCCCGGGGGCCCGCTTGCTGGGATGCCGCCGTGGCGGCTCAGGCGGCCTTGCGGCGGCGCGACAGCGCACCCACGCCGGCCAGCGCCAGCCCGGCCAGCGCCAGCGAACCCGGCTCGGGAACGGCCCCCACGCCCACGCCGAAGTCGGCCGCGTCGAGGAAGTTGCCGTAGGAGTTGCCGGTGACCGAGTTCAGCGAGATGAACGAGAAGCGCACGGTGTTGCCCAGCGCGATGATGCCGGCGCCGGTGTGGAAGCTCCAGGCCGCGTTGCCGGTGCTCACGGTCTTGCTGTCGAGCACGGTGTCGTCGGCGGTGCCGAAGGTGTTGTCGGTGCCGAGGTCGGTGAGCACGAAGCGCATCGTGTCCACGCCGTCGCGGCCGCGGTGCGCGAACTGCCAGCCCACGCTGCTGCCGGCGGCTATGCCGCCCACGTTCTGGTACAGCGTCGACACCTGGTTGGCATTCAGCTCCGCGAACT
>NZ_JBSYHW010000421.1:0-537 GCF_056108345.1 Cyanobium sp. NIVA-CYA 375
ATCAAGTTCACCACCGCCGGGCGCGTGGCCCTGTGCGTGTCCCAGCCTGCCCTGGGCGAGGGCGGACCGCGGCTGCGCGTGGAGGTGCAGGACACCGGCATCGGCATCGCGCCCGACGACATCGAGCGCCTGTTCGCGCCCTTCGAGCAGGCCGACAACAGCACCACGCGGCGTTTCGGCGGCACCGGCCTGGGCCTGGCCATCAGCCGCCAGCTGGTCCAGATGATGGGCGGCGAGCTCGACGTGAGCAGCCGCCCGGACCAGGGCAGCGTGTTCTGGTTCGAGCTGCCGCTGCAACGGGCGCCGACCGGGCCCGACGAGGCCGACGAACCTTCCCCCGAGGCGCTGCGCGAGGCCCTGCGCGAGCGGATGCAGCGCCGCGGCGTGGCCGAGCCCTTGCTGGTGGCCGAGGACGACCCGGTGAGCCGCGAGATCTCGACCCTGCTGCTGCGCCAGGCCGGATTCGAGGTGGACGTGGCCTGCGACGGCCAGGAGGCCGTCGAGCGCGCATCGGGCCGCCGCTACGCCATGGTGCTC
>NZ_JBSYHW010000422.1:0-537 GCF_056108345.1 Cyanobium sp. NIVA-CYA 375
CAGTCCCCAGTGCGGTTTCGCCAGCACCGAGGAGGGCAACCTGCTGGCCGAAGAAGAGCAATGGGCCAAGCTCGCGCGCTGCGTCGAGGTGGCGGAAGATGTGTGGGGCTGACGCGTCAGCGCCCTTCGAGCGCTTTGATCACCCACACCTGCACGGTGTTCGATTCGAGGAACTCACGCCCCAGCTTGCGTAAGGCGGGGTCGCGGGCATTGCCGTCGATGATCGCGGTGAGGATATCGCAGTTGTAGGGGACGGCGACCGCTTCGGCATAGCGCAGCGCTCCGTTATGCCGCTTGTGCCGGTAGGTGCGTACCCGGCCAAAGGCATCGGTGATACGGAGCCGCTCTCCGGGCCCGACCGGGACGAACCGCGGGTCGAGAAGGCGGACATCGACCGCCTGCTCCAGGACCGCGTCGGTCGCGATACCGTCGGGGCAGTCGCCCTCTTGGCTGGGCTTCAGGGCGCCGAGCTTCAGCCAGACATAGACATCGTGGTCGTCGCCGCTGTAGGCGCGGCCCGGAGCCGCTTCTTCCGTG
>NZ_JBSYHW010000423.1:0-536 GCF_056108345.1 Cyanobium sp. NIVA-CYA 375
CCCCGTGCGGGCGCTGCCGCCAGGTGCTCAATGAACTGGCCCAGCTCGGCGGGACCGATCCGATGGTGCTGTGCGTCGGCCCCGACGAAGTGCGCTCGGTGCGCCTGTCGGAATTGCTACCCCAGGCGTTCGGTCCGGCCAGCCTCGGCTGACCGGGATCAGTTCGCGCTGTCGAGCCACTCCAGCAGCGCGCCCATGCAGTCGGCGCCAAGCTGACGGCACCGCTCCGGGCTCCAGTTCTGGGCCGCGTCGGGCGCGTCGTCATGGTCCTTGTAGGGCATTTCGAGCGTCATCGCGCAGCCACCGTAGCGATGCGCCAGCTGGGTGGTGCACATCGTCAGGTTGGCCTTCCCCGGCGGTGACACAGGATAGCCCCTGGCTTCCTGGAAGTCGGGCGTCCGGCGGGCGAGAATTGCCCGGAAGCTGGTGAACCGGCCGAGGTGTTCAGCGGTCAGGTCGGGGATGCCTTCGTACCCTGCAAGGAAGCAGGCCGGGATCGCTTCGTCCCCGTGCACATCGATCGCGAAATGGACGCC
>NZ_JBSYHW010000424.1:0-536 GCF_056108345.1 Cyanobium sp. NIVA-CYA 375
GCTGGCTGCGCGCAACGCATCGAAACGCGCCCCGGTCAGATCTTCCATCTGTGCCAGTTGCGCCTCAAACGCTGCAATTGCCGCATCAACCCGCGACTGGAGCGAGCCGACTTGTCGTTCGCTCGCCTGACCGAACTGGTTGAGCCGTTCGAACCCTGCCACCAACTCGGCAATCTGGCTGTGCGCGGTCCGGCCTGCACCCCCGATCTGGTTGGCGACATCCCGGGCGGAATTGGCAATGACCGGCAGATCGTCACGCAAGCGACCCATGTTCTCCAGCGCGGTGGTGCTGACCGAGGCGATGGCCTCCACCTGGTCGCTATTCGTGTGGACCAACGACTGCAGACGGTCGGCATTCACCGTCAACCGTTCCACCGCAACGCGTCCCAGCGCTTCGAGTTCGCGGGACTGTGCGGCCAGGAATTCGCGGGCGAGGCTCAGTTCCCTGTTGGTTGCGGCAAGCTTCTGTTCCAGCGCTTCGGATTCAGTCCTCAGCGAGAGTGCCACCTCACCGAACCGGGCTGCTTCGCGGCGGC
>NZ_JBSYHW010000425.1:0-536 GCF_056108345.1 Cyanobium sp. NIVA-CYA 375
GGGAAATCTGGTGCGTCATCGAGATCAGCAGCGCGACCGAGACGATCCCGACCAGCAGCACCGGCATCCAGCTCTTGCCGCCGGGGCGCTGGGGCATGCGGAAGTTGGGGCCGCGCGGGCCACCGCCGCCGCTGCGGCGCGGGCCTTCCGGGCCGCGGTTCTTGAAGATATCCTCGATATTGGCCGAGCGACGCGGACCCTTGTCGCCGCCTGCATTGCCACCACCAGGCAACCACGGGTTGCGCGGACCTTTCCTGTCGCCGCCCGAGGCGCTGTCCTCGCCACCTTCGTCCGACGGGCCGTCGCCATCTGCACCACCGCCCCACGGGCTCTTGCCGGCCATTGCCAGCCCGAGACGCTTCCTGAAACCGTCCATCATGTCCATGGGCCTGTTATAGGGGTGGATTGAAGGAAAAACAGGGGTTGCAGGCCGGAATTTGGTGCTAGGGCGCTGGCATGGACGATCAAGCCCTGATCCAGCAGCTTCCCGACTCTGTTGCCGCCCGCGTCAAGTCGCTCAAACTGAGCGACGGCCG
>NZ_JBSYHW010000426.1:0-532 GCF_056108345.1 Cyanobium sp. NIVA-CYA 375
CCGAATTCGTCATCGGCGACCGGTTCGGCGCAAGCTGCAGTCCGGCACTGGCGGAGCAGGCGGCAGCCTATTTCGACCGTCATCGTCGACCGAGCGCGCACAACCGGCCCTATGCCGGGGGCTACGTGCTCGACCGCCATGCGCAGCCGGCCCGGGGGATCCATTGCCTGCAACTGGAGGTGTGCCGCTCGACCTACCTCGATGCCAGCATGACCGAGCCGTCCGCACGGCTCGCGGGGCTGGCGCGGCTTCTGGCCGGCCTGGTACGCGAGCTGGCTGGCGCGCTTGTTGCCGATACTCGTGACCGCACCCTGCCGATTGCTGCCGAATGAAAAAAACCACCTCGTGCAAGCGTGCACGAGGTGGCCAAGGTTCAGGGAGGTGACGCGCTCGCGCGCGCCAGCCCGGCTGCATCATGAGGGGACATGCGCGCCGGACAGGGCCAAAATAGGATGAAGGCGGCGCGCAATCAAGCACGCCGCCTTCAAAATGTTGGCCGAGGCTGGATTACTGCGCGGTAGCAGGCGCGACC
>NZ_JBSYHW010000427.1:0-531 GCF_056108345.1 Cyanobium sp. NIVA-CYA 375
GCGCAAATCTGCTGAAGTCAGACGCCAGCGCGGCCGTGCCGGTTCCGCCTTCATCCCCGTGCGCACATGGGGCGGTAGCGACGCCCTGAACGGGTGCCGGGCGGATTCGTCGGTCAGGACCAGGGCGCGTCTCATGACACTGCGTTAACCTGTTCCTAACCATGCTGCATCGCCAGAAACAGAGCTGTCGCAGGGTGGCACACAAACCCGTGGGGGACGCTATTCCCCAGCCATCTCCAGCACCACCTGCCATTCCTCCGGCGTCACTTCGCTGACCGACAGGCGCGACAGCCGGATCAGCTCCATCGCTTCGAGGCGAGGCTCTGCCTTGACCTGCTTCAGCGTGACGGGGCGTGCCAGCTTGCGCACCGGCTTGACCCTGACCGCAGCCCATTTGCCGTCCGGGTCGGTCGGGTCGGTAATACCTGACACCGAGATCTCGATGATCCCGACGATCTCGAGGCCGATATTGGAATGGTAGAAGAACGCCTGATCGCCCACCTGCATCGCAGCCAGATTGTTCTTGGCCCG
>NZ_JBSYHW010000428.1:0-531 GCF_056108345.1 Cyanobium sp. NIVA-CYA 375
CGCCCGGCGGCGGCAGCGGGAAAGGCCGAGATCGGGGTCCAGCTCCACCCGTGGGTCAATCCGCCGCATCAGGAAGAGGTCAATCCGCGCAATTCCTATGCCGGCAACCTGCCGTTCGAACTGGAGCGGGCCAAGTTGCTGCGCCTGCGTGACGAGATCGAGCGAGCATTCTCGGTCAACCCGCTGATCTATCGCGCAGGCCGCTACGGCACCGGTACGCAGACCGGCGAAATCCTGCGCGAGGCCGGGATTGCCATCGACACCTCCGTGCGCAGCAATTTCGATTATTCGGCGCAGCACGGGCCGGACTACAGCGCTCACCCGCTGTGGCCCTATTGGGCCGGGGCGGATCGCAGCCTGCTCGAACTGCCGGTCAGCACAGTGTTCTGGGGGATCCTGCGGAGGCAGGGGCCAATGATCCACCGCCTCCTCCGCAGCGAGCCGAGGCTGCTCGGCGCGCTCGCGCGGCTGGGCCTGGCTGCGGGCGCCTATGCATTGGCCACCGTGCACCGGGCTGAAAACACCGACGAC
>NZ_JBSYHW010000429.1:0-530 GCF_056108345.1 Cyanobium sp. NIVA-CYA 375
GCATCGCCTTGTCGTCCGGCAACTGGGCGTGCCAGCTGGCAGCCGGGCGGCTCGTTGCCGCGGGATCGATGGTCTGTTCGATAGTCATACGTGTTCCGGTTTTCTGCTCTGCCCATACCGCAAAGTGCGGTCACAGGACAACGCAGGCTCTGTGCCACAGTAATCGGCGCGCTCGCTTGACTTGGGGCAAATCCCGCGCACAGGGACGGTGAAGGCTGGATAAGGGACCAATTGTGAACCACGCCGAAATAGTGATCCGTCCGGTTGCGGGCAAGGCCGGGCGGGCTGCCTTCGTCGACCTCGGGCGCAGGTTTGCCGCCGCGCTGCCGCACAGCGTACCGCAATTGCGGTCCGAACAGCTTGAACTGGTCGATCCGGCCAAGAACCCGTTCTTCGGCCATGCCCGGGCCCAGTTGTTTCTGGCTGAGCGCGGCGGACAATCGGTCGGCCGGATCGCGGCGCACATCGATGAGCTGGCGCTGGCCATGCCGCCGGAGCAGGGGTTTGGCCCCGGCACCGGAATGTTCGGC
>NZ_JBSYHW010000430.1:0-530 GCF_056108345.1 Cyanobium sp. NIVA-CYA 375
GCTCGATCCACAGAGCCAGCGCGGTCAGCAGCTTGACATCACCGCCGCCCATCATCCGCAAGGCAAACAGGCCGGCAAACACCACGAAGCACGCAACCGCGATCCCCAGCTGGATTGCGACATCGGGCCACACCGCCATCCCCGCAGCCCACCAGTATAGCGGTGCGGCCAGCACGATTGCGCCATTCAGCCAGTTGTCGATCTGGCGGCGGCGAATGTCGGTAACGGCAGCCACAACCAGCGCGATTGCCAAGCCGCAGAGCAGTCCGTAGTGAAACAATCCGTCTGGCATGATGCCCCCAATGATCCCCTATGGAGGCGGTGCTACAGGCGATGACTTACCAAAAAGTAACCACCCCCTTGAGGCCAGCGTTAGGCAAGCAGGCAAAGTCCGGATGAACCATACCCCGATCGACCGTCGCGCTATCCCCTCCCATGCACGAGAGAGCCGCTGGCAAGCCGGTGACGGCTGGCAGATCCGCCGGATCGACTGGCCCGTGCCTGATGCGCCGCGCGGATCGATTCTGTTC
>NZ_JBSYHW010000431.1:0-530 GCF_056108345.1 Cyanobium sp. NIVA-CYA 375
GTCAGCGGCTAGCCTGGGCTGTACCAGTACAACATCGCGGCCCTGATTCATTTCGGCTCTTGAGAACCGCCGTAGGTGGAAGCCTACCGTGGGTTCGAATCCCACCCTGTCCGCCACGGGACCCCGAAAAGTCCTGACAGGTTAACCCCGCCAGATCGAATGCCCCCCTGCCCTGCCTCAGATCAGGCAACGTCCGTCGGCCGGGGGTTCGCCGCTTCAGCGCCGAACGCCGGTGAAAGGGTCTGCTGATCTGATAACGCGGGATGTGGAAGGTGTCTTGGATCGCCGCAGGGGTGGTGAGAAATCTCGGGGCTGAGGCCCGGGCACTGAACTGCGGCTGCTGTCGCTCGCATTGTCGCGTCGGGACGCATCGGATCACGTTGGCCGGAAACCGGTGGCGCTTGGGCGAGAACGACCTCACACTGCTCCGTCCACGCCAGCGGCCTACGCGGATCTGTCCGCAGACTGCATAGCGTACTTCCCCCGCCGCTGCCTTGAGGGCATGGAGCCGCAGCATCGTGAGGCAGAAG
>NZ_JBSYHW010000432.1:0-528 GCF_056108345.1 Cyanobium sp. NIVA-CYA 375
TATGCACAGTGCATGTTGCGGGTGCAGCCGGTCTGCGTGAAGCTCTGGAAGAAGGTCTTGGGGCGCTGGAACTCGTCCAGCCCGATGTCCCCGGCGCGGCCGGTGGCCACCGCCACCACGATCTGCGTGATCCAGTCCGGGTGCGCGGGGCAGCCCGGCACGTTGATGACCGGCAGGCCCGACTTGGACACCCAGCTCTTGCCCAGGAAACCGCCGTGGCTGCGCTTGAGGAACTGCAGCCCCTCCGACTGGCTGGGGTTGGGTGCCATGGCCGGAATGCCGCCATAGGTTGCGCAGTCGCCGATGGCCACCACGAACTTCGCCGCGTTGCACAGCTCCTTGACCCAGTCCTTCATCGGCCGGCCGGCGAAGCGGTTCCATTCACCGGTGCCGTTGGGCGCGTTCACCACGCTGCCTTCGAACACGAAGATATCCAGTGGCACCGCGCCCGAGACGCAGTCGCGCAGCAGCTTCTGCAGGTTGTCACCCAGCTCGACGCCGAGCGAAGGGTGCCACAGCACGTTGATG
>NZ_JBSYHW010000433.1:0-525 GCF_056108345.1 Cyanobium sp. NIVA-CYA 375
GTCGGAGGCATCCTTGCCGGTGTCGCGGTTGAACCCGAGCCGCCGCGCGAGCAGGTCGAACGAGGTAATCAGGAAGCTGGAGCGGGCATAGTCCTGGTCGTACTTCGCCTCCAGCGCGGCGAGCCGCTGGGCCTGCTGCGGGGCAAGGTAGTCGGCGGCGACAGTATCCTTGGGCAGCTTGGTGATCTTGCCCCCGGCGAAGATGATCCGGAACACGTCACCGGGGGATACCTTGGGCTTGAGGCCGAGGATCACCCGGTCGGCACCGGCGGTGGCTTCCTCCAGCCGGTCAGTGAACCACGGGGTTGCCTTGGGCACGGCACGCAGTTCCCCCACCAGCACGATCGCGCCCTGTGCCGTATCGATCGTCCACATCGGCGCGCCCGAGCGCTGCGCGGTGACGATGATTTCGTTCGCCGAGGCGTTGTCCTGCGCGATGGCAGGGCACGCCAGCGCGCCTGCGCAGACGGCAACAATGGCTGTTATGCGGGTCACGGCACCAGCACCGTATCGCGCGCAACCTCG
>NZ_JBSYHW010000434.1:0-525 GCF_056108345.1 Cyanobium sp. NIVA-CYA 375
GTGACCAGACTTGCGCCCGGTCATCACCGCCTTTGAGAACTCTCCCGACCGGGGCCGGGGCCTGGCCCGCGACATGCGCGTGCGCTGGGCGTTGGAGGAGTTGGGCATGCCCTGCGAGGTTCGGTTGATGACCTTCGACACGTTGAAGCAACCGGAGCATTTGGCTCGTCAGCCTTTCGGACAGCTGCCAACCTATGAGGATGAAAACGTCACCCTGTTCGAGAGCGGGTCCATTCTGATCTATCTGGCGGACAGGCACGGCGGCCTGCTACCCCCTGATCCGGTCACCCGGGCCCGCGCCATCACCTGGATGTTCGCCGCGCTGAACACGGTGGAGCCGCCGGTGTTCGACCGGGCCATGTTGCATGTGCTGGACGCCGACAAACCGTGGTTTCAGGAGCGCCTGAAGGCCGTCGAGGCGCTGATCGACACGCGCCTGGCCGGCCTCTCGGCCTATTTGGGCGAGCGCGACTGGTTGGAAGAGGGCTTCACCGGTGGCGATCTCCTGATGGCCGCGGTTTTGAT
>NZ_JBSYHW010000435.1:0-524 GCF_056108345.1 Cyanobium sp. NIVA-CYA 375
CAAGCGCACCGCGCTCGGCCGCTTCAAGCACGAAGGCGCGTGGACCTCGGTGGGTGCCGACAACAAGGTTGCGGTCTACCTGGGTGACGACGAGCGCAACGACTACCAGTACAAGTTCGTCTGCGCCGGCACCTACAACCCGAAGAACCGCGGCGCCAACCGCAACCTGCTGGACAGCGGCACGCTGTACGTGGCGAAGTTCAACGCCGACGGCACCGGCCAGTGGCTGCCGCTGGTGTGGGGCCAGGGTGGCCTGACCGCGGCCAACGGCTTTGCCGACCAGGCCGAGGTGCTGATCAAGGCGCGCCAGGCGGCCGACCGCCTGGGTGCGACGATGATGGACCGCCCCGAGTGGGTGGCGGTGCACCCGACGACGCGCGAGGTCTACCTCACGCTCACCAACAACAACCGCCGCGGCACCAACCCGCCTTCGTCGAACAACCCCGACGGCAGCACCACGGCCGGTGGCGCGCGCCCGCCGGTGGATGCCGCCAACCCGCGGGTCGACAACCGCTACGGCCACA
>NZ_JBSYHW010000436.1:0-524 GCF_056108345.1 Cyanobium sp. NIVA-CYA 375
CTCCTGCCTTTCGGTGCGGGCCTGGCCGTTCCGGTTCGGGTCAAGCGCAAACCCGCGATTGCCGGCTTGCTGGCGCTGTTCGGTTCGCTGGGGACGGGCCTGGACCTGCTGGGCCTGCGGCGGGGCCGTCATCACCGGGGCAGCTCTCTGCTGCGACGAGCGTTCCTGCCTGGCCGGGCGGCTGGCTTCGGGGCGGAAGCTGCGCGCCTCGCGAGGTGCCTGGCGCTCGAACCGTGGCCGTTCGGCCCGCTCGCGCTCCTGCGCGGCAGCGGTGGTCGGTATGGCAGTGAGCGCCAACATGCCGGCAAGGGCCGAAAGTGCGCTTCCCTTCAACAATGCATTCATGATCTTCATCGTGGTCTCCGTCCGTTGAGGACGCCGCGCCCACCAATTGCGGCCCCTGTGGATGGAAACGGACTAGACCGATTCGAATGAGCGGTATCTGAACCGGATGATAGGCTCACCGTTCAGGTTGGAGGCTGTCTTGGTGAATGGGGTCGCGAATTGACTCAGATACGGCAGTG
>NZ_JBSYHW010000437.1:0-524 GCF_056108345.1 Cyanobium sp. NIVA-CYA 375
GCCAATAGTCGGTATCCTCGATCCGCGAGCGGGCATCGGCCAGGTTGGTCACGGTGTTGGTCAGGTTGTTGACCGCCGAGCGTGACTTGTCGGATGTGTCGGGAGTGCTTGAATAGACCGATCAGCCTCAGGGCTATTCGTTGCGGGTCGCGATCCAGCTGCCGCAGGTCACCAGGATTGCCACCGACAGCCAGACCCAGGGCACGCCGAGCGTGAACCAGGTGAACAATACGCCTGCGCTCATCGCGCCGATCGCCATGACCTTGGCCCGGCGGCTGATCGCGCGCCGTTCGCGCCAGTCGCGCACCTGCGGGCCCCAGTGCGGGTGGGTGAGGATCCGTGCTTCCCACTCCGGATTGCTGCGCGCGAAGCAGAACACTGCCACCAGCAGGAATGGCACCGTCGGCATGATCGGCAGAAACGCGCCGACCACCGCCAACCCGACCGCGACCATGCCCCCCGCTGCGTAGAGCGGACGCATCTCAGCCGGTCGCGATCCGCGCGGCGTTTTCGCGCACCAGCGC
>NZ_JBSYHW010000438.1:0-518 GCF_056108345.1 Cyanobium sp. NIVA-CYA 375
ATTAGTCCACCCTAATTTCTGTGATGTTGGATAACCTGCACGGGATAATCCATGTGATTCAAGCCAGTCTCCAACGGATGTAGTACCACTTCTCTGCATGGAAATGCAAAAGATTTTATCCTGACGTCGAGGGCGTAATCCTAGAGGTTTTACATGTTGATTGATCAGGCCAGAGACCATGCCACTTGATAACGTCACGGCAGTAACTTTATTGCTAGCTTGATCTGTATCTCCCAGCCATGATACAGGATATCCCCCAAATGTTTCCGCAAGAATTTCAATTTCTCTTCTATATCCACTTAAGATGCGTGATCGCAATGATGCTGGCATTGGAATCGGATTAAGCGCCCGATCTACTGGCTTACTTGCCTGATCTACATCAACATCGACTCGAGACAATCCAAGAAAAGAGTGAATATCATTAAGAATACCAGATGGATTTACTTGAATCGCGTCAAAGAAAACTACTAGGATTTGATCTGGATTATATTTCTTGCAATATCGAAGAATTGATTTCG
>NZ_JBSYHW010000439.1:0-517 GCF_056108345.1 Cyanobium sp. NIVA-CYA 375
TGTATGAGGCACGCAGCAAGATAACCCATGGCGGATCGGCCAAGGTTTCGAGTTCCAATATTACAAGTCTGCAGCGTGTCGTAAGTGCAGTGATCATGAGAGTTGTCGAGATTCGGCACAAGTACCCCACAAGAAAGGCATTGGAGTCTCAACTTGAGCGTGCCCGGCTTGGAGCTCAGCCAGATCTCTAAATCTTCAAGATTTACCGCTTCTCAATTTTAGACCGAACTCTTCAGTTCCCTTTTCGACTCTCCCAAACTGAAGCCTGAGATCGGTTGTGGAATTGCACCCCCCTTTCTGTGCTGGCGTCACCCGGCCTGCCTCGGCGTATGCACCGCGCAAGGGCTGAACGCGAGGCGCTGACGGCACCGGGGCGAGAAGGCGGTGTCGTTCGCCAGCACAACCATTGCCGTCACTCCCCTCAGTCGCTACCGCCCGATTCGGTGACTTTCAGGAAAGTTGTCACTCCTTGGCTGCCATTCAGGCGGCCTTGATTAAGGGTAGCGCCATGAGCGGA
>NZ_JBSYHW010000440.1:0-516 GCF_056108345.1 Cyanobium sp. NIVA-CYA 375
CGCTCAGCACCACTTCGCCGTGGGCCCGGAAGACCTGCTCTTGGCCGTTCACGGTACAGCACACGCCCACGGCGCGCCCCTTCTCCACCAGCACCGAGGCCACGCGCACGCCCGTCTTCACGGTGAGCGATTCGCGGCCGCGGATCGGGTCGAGGTAGGCTTCGGCGGCGCTGGCGCGGCGGCCGTCGGGCGTGACGTTCACGCGGTAGAAACCGGCCGCGTTCTGCTGCACCGCGCCGTTGTAGTCGTGCCCGGGGGCGCTGTCCGGGAACGGCCCGAGGGCGCGCGCGGCCGCCAGGAAGGCGCCTGCCACCGCCGAAGGTTTCGGCAAGGGCCGCACCGCCACCGGCCCCTCGGTGCCGTGCCAGGGCGAGGCGCCTTCGGCCGAGTTCTCGATGCGGCGGTAGAACGGCAGCACCTCGTCGTACGACCAGCCGCTGCAGCCCGCAGCCGCCCAGCCGTCGAAATCGGCGCGGTGGCCGTGCACCCAGATCATGCCGTTGATGCTGCTGGAAC
>NZ_JBSYHW010000441.1:0-516 GCF_056108345.1 Cyanobium sp. NIVA-CYA 375
CACCGAAGTGTAAGCCCAGCCAGGAGTCAAGGCCCCTATCCAATGTCGAATCTCTAAAGAATAAAGCTCTTCCGGCACGCTTGGGGTTGTCAGAGCTATAGTGAGATACTTTTCTTGTTATGGTTGCTGTGGCCTTGTCGTGAAACTTTAATGTACTCAGCAATTTCTGCAGTTCTTTTCCCAAGGTAATCCTAGTGCTTAATTCTACTAGCCCATTAGCATCAAATGTATGTTCAAGAAATGAAGAGATCTGTTTAGACTGCAAGTGAGACAGGTGCGGGACGAGATCACCTTGATATGGAACAAGCTCTTTCGCAAAAGCTTTTAGATCAAAGGGCTCCAGTTGAGGGCAGTAGCGTTTCTTTAGAGAACTGAGTTTATATCTATATATGAACCATGATCCGCATCAGTTCGCATGAGTGTCATATCTAAAGTATAGATTTCCAAATCCTTTAAGCGATTTAATATTGGCGTTATTGCCAGTCCAGGTGTCCCCGTACCCATGGCACCGCGCTT
>NZ_JBSYHW010000442.1:0-515 GCF_056108345.1 Cyanobium sp. NIVA-CYA 375
CTTGCTCGACATCGAGTCCGCGAAGTAGCTTTCGGGGTCGAGATCGGAGTGAAGCTGGGCACGATCCTCCCGCTGCACGATCGCAGCGGGACGAGCGCTGAGGGCGATCACCTGGCGCAGGGCAGCGAGGCTGATGCTGTCGCCCGGGACACGGCTCAGGTGCAGGAACAGTGCGGCTCCGGTGTTTCGGTCAGCCCAGGCAAACAGCCCCTGCCAGAATGCAACCTCGAAGCCACGACGAACCAGAGGAACACCGCAGAAGGCGTTGTCATGCAGCCAGCCGGCGAGATGGGGAATAGGGTATCCGTAGTAGGCTTTGCGACCAATGACCGGCAAGAGCCCGACCAGTTGCTCCTCATACTCGAAGACCAGCAGGCTGCTTCCGTCAGCGCGGCCAATATGGTCCAGCGACGGCGCCAGGAACCAGCGTTCATGGAACGGGTTCGGATCGGCTGCGTCCAGTGCCAGCGCATCCCAGGCAGCCGGTGCCGGTCGTCCGGCGAGGTCGGCAGCGG
>NZ_JBSYHW010000443.1:0-512 GCF_056108345.1 Cyanobium sp. NIVA-CYA 375
TTCCGGGCTGGAGGATTGCAGAATGGCCGAGCGGTCGCGCGCGCAAGTCATGGGTTTCGAATGGCCGACCGGCAGTGATCCGGCCTCGGTTCGCCAGCGGATCGAGGCGCTGGAAATGCTTCTGGAAAGCAGCTTTTCCGTGCCCGGCACCAACTATCGCTTCGGCCTCGATGCGGTCGTCGGGCTGGTCCCGGTGCTCGGCGACGCAGTCACATTCGGCATGGCCGCCTATCTGGTGTGGGAAGCAAGCAATCTCGGCATGCCCAAGTGGAAGCTGGTCCGGATGGCCGGCAATGTCGGGTTCGATGCCTTGCTCGGTGCGGTGCCGGTGGTGGGCGACGCGGCGGACTTCTTCTTCAAGTCCAACACCCGCAACCTCAGGATCGTGAAGGCACACCTCGACAAGCACCATCCGCACACCCGCGTCATCGAGCAGTAGTTTCATCGGCAACGTGTTCGCGCTAGGGCATGGCCCATGACGCAGGACGTTACCTATTCGAGCTACCTCGACC
>NZ_JBSYHW010000444.1:0-511 GCF_056108345.1 Cyanobium sp. NIVA-CYA 375
GCAACACCTTTCCGACCTGCTCTATCGCCTGCGCAAGACCACGGTCATTCGCTATGGCATTGCCAGCGTCGGCGCCCTGGCGGTCGACATGGGACTGTTTCTGGCCCTGCTCTCGATCGGCATGATGGCCGCGATTGCCTCGGCGATCGGCTACAGCGCCGGGATCGTCGCCCACTGGATCCTCTCGAGCCGCAAGGTATTCAATGACAACGTCGCCGAACGCGGTGCCGCCCGCACCCGCCAGAAGGCGTTGTTCGTGGTTTCGGCACTGATCGGCCTGGCGCTCACCACTTCCATTGTCGGCCTGGTCACGGCGCTCCATGGCGATCCGCGGCTGGCCAAGCTGGTCGCAATCGTGGTCAGCTTCACCGCAACCTGGCTTTTGCGCAAACATCTGGTATTTCGCGACTAATGACCGACAGAGCACTGCCAGTCCCGCACCCGGAACCTGCCGATCCGGCCTTCCGGCGCAAGACCCTGCTGGTCTGGCTCGGGCTGTGCCTGCTCACCC
>NZ_JBSYHW010000445.1:0-510 GCF_056108345.1 Cyanobium sp. NIVA-CYA 375
CAGCGGATCGCGAAAGCGCCGCAGCGCCCGCGGCGGCACGCAGAGCAGGGCCAACCCCAGCCCCTGCAGCAGGGGCAGGACATACACGATCGTGTCGAGATGGAGGGTGGCGATTCCGCGCCAGAGGCTGATCAGCACCAGCGCGCTGCCGGCCACCAGCCCGAAGCGGCTGGCTTGGGGCGCCAGAGCCGGCAGCTGGTCTTCCAGGCAGATCAGTGCCCCACCCCAAACCACCAGCGCCAGCAGAGTCCTCGACGGCCACTCCTGGCTGCTGTGCACCAGCCAGAGGCTCTGCAGGGCCTGCAGGCCAGCAAGCCAGAGCCAGAGCTGCCGCAGGCTGGGCACGTGGATTCACATTTGCGCAGAACGCGTTGATTATTTCGCATCGAACCCCCTGCAGGGCGTTTTCGGCGAAAATAGAATTACTTTTCGATTAAGGGCACCTCGAAAAATACGATCAGCCCTTGCGTTGAGGCGACAATAGCTTATAATTTGAATAGTTAATTGCAT
>NZ_JBSYHW010000446.1:0-509 GCF_056108345.1 Cyanobium sp. NIVA-CYA 375
GCGGTCGTGGTCCGGCCCCGCCACCGCATCCTCCTGCGGCGCATTCGCCACCTCCACCGTCGGCTCGGTGCCGAAGTTCTCCACCGCGTAGCCGACATCCTTGAACCAGAACGCGTACTCCGGCTGCGTGGTCTCGCTGCCGTCGGCCAGCTTGTGGCGCGGCCAGATGCCGATCACGCCGCCCCAGGTGCGCTGGCCCACCAGCGGGCCCACGCCCATGAGCTTGAAGCAGTGGCTGAAGATGTCGCCGTCGCTGCCGGCGTGTTCGTTGGTCCGCGCCACCACGGGGCCGGCGGGCGCTTCTTCCGGATAGCTCAGCGGCTGGCCCCAGCGCGAGTCGCAGCGTGCGATGCGCTTGCGCGCCACCTTCTCCAGCAGCAGCTGGCTCACGTGGCCGCCGCGGTTGTAGCGCACGTCGACGATCAGCGCCTCGTGTTCACACTCGGCGCCGAAGTAGCGGTGGAACTCGGCGAAGCCCGCGCTCATCATGTCGGGCAGGTGCAGGTAGC
>NZ_JBSYHW010000447.1:0-508 GCF_056108345.1 Cyanobium sp. NIVA-CYA 375
GGACATCAACCCCTGGAGCGCCACGGGCCTGTCCTTCTTCCACCCGGCGGCGCCGGCCGGCGGTGTGTACGTCATCCAGACGGCCGGCCAGGTGGCGAGCCTGCTCGATGGCACCACGATCGGTGACACGTCGACCTTCGGCAGCGGCGCCGCCACCGTGGGCGCGGGCCCTGGCCAGTGGGCGCTGAACGCCACCAACTACTTCGGCTTCCGCTTCCAGGCCGAAGGGGGCGGGGTCCACTATGGCTGGGGCTCCATGATCGTCGGCGCCACGCTGACGTCGCGCTCCGTGGGCGAGCTCTGGTACGAGAGCGTGGCCGGCGCGCCCATCTCCATCAGCGCGATCCCCGAGCCCGGCACCTGGGCCATGATGCTGGCCGGCGGGCTGGCCATCGTGGGCGCGGCAGCGCGCCGTGGCCGCCCGCTGAAGAGCAGCTGACGCGGCACCGGCTTCCCCGTCGGTCCTGAGGGGCTGCTGTGCGAGAGCGCAGCAGCCCCTTGTTCATGG
>NZ_JBSYHW010000448.1:0-507 GCF_056108345.1 Cyanobium sp. NIVA-CYA 375
ATTTCGTTTACCGGTCGGGGCGCAAGGCTGCGGCAATGCAGCGTGCACTCACCCTAGCCCTGACCACCGCCGCGCCCGACTGGATCGATGCAGTGCGGCCGTGGCTGGTGATCGGTTGCGGCCTGGCGCTGGTGTTCGCGCGCACTCCCTTGCCGTACTGATCAGAACAGTCTGAGCACCGCGGCAATCGCCGCCCCTCCCAGCACCAACCCCACGAAGGCGCGCCACAGCGGGTCGCTCACCCGGTCGGACGCCCGGGCGCCAAGCCAGTTGCCCAGCAGCACTGTCGGAAACAGGGCAGCGGCGAACAGGGCCAATTCGGTCCGGACAATGCCGAGCATGGCACCCGACACGATTCCGGCGAATCCAGCCATGGTGAACACCAGCATCATCGAGGCCTTGGCGGTCTCGCGCGGAAGGTGGCGGCCGACATAATAGGGCACCACCGGCGGTCCGGGCATTCCGGCGTAGCCGGTCATCAGCCCACTCAGCACCCCGACCCCGCCG
>NZ_JBSYHW010000449.1:0-507 GCF_056108345.1 Cyanobium sp. NIVA-CYA 375
GCTGAGGTTGCTGCAAGTTTTCGCGCCATTGCCGAGGCGGATCCGGACGGTTTCCGGATCATCGACGGCAACGGCACCCCGGATGAGGTGCACCAGAGGGTGCTCGCCGCACTCGGGCCTTTGCCGGATCCGATCCGATGACCCTGCTCGGCCACGAGCTGGCGTGGACCCAGTGGCGCGCAGCTCAGGCAGGGCCGCGGATGCACCATGCCTGGTTGCTGGCGGGCAAGCGCGGGCTGGGAAAGACGCAGTTTGCGCTCGCCGCAGCGCGCGAATTGCTGGAGCAGGGCGGGCGCGCCCCGATGCACGGCCTGCATCCCGACATCATCGTGCTGACCCACCCTCCCAAGGATGACAAGGAAGCCACCAAGAAGGCCGAAGGGAAGCCCTACGAGGTCAAGCGCAACATCCCGATCGATCTCGTCCGCGCGATGCAGCAGCGGCTCGTGACCAGACCAACTCTGGGTGATCGGCGGGTCGTCATCGTCGATCCGGCGGACGATCTGG
>NZ_JBSYHW010000450.1:0-504 GCF_056108345.1 Cyanobium sp. NIVA-CYA 375
ATCGCCAACGAGCAGGCCAGCCATCACTTCCTCCAGCCGGGCGACGTGGTCGAGTTCGCGGCGGCCCACGTTGGCACCAGTCAGGTGCAGGTGACGGGGGAATGAGAACCGGGGGCGATTGCCTCGCTGTGCCGTTGCGCTACACCGGCCGGCGATGAGCGAACGCAAGCTTCAGGCATGGCTCGCCGCCGGGGTGATCGACGCCGATACCGCCGGGCGAATCCGCGCGTGGGAAGCCGAGCACAGCCGCCCGCTGGCGCTGTGGGCGGTGATCGGGATCGGCGCTCTCGCCATCGGGCTGGGGGTGATCTCGGTCGTCGCGGCCAACTGGGAAGACGTGCCGGGCATGGTCCGGCTGGCGATCCACTTCGCGGTCATGCTGGCGCTGGGGGGCTTCCTTGGCTGGCGCGGCGAAGCGCTTGGGCGCGACCATCCGTGGGGGCTGGAAGCCGCGCTGTTCGTGCTGGCCATGCTCGGAATGGCGTTCTTCGGCCACATCGGACA
>NZ_JBSYHW010000451.1:0-503 GCF_056108345.1 Cyanobium sp. NIVA-CYA 375
GGGTGATGCAATCCGGCCCGCAGGGCGCAAAGAAGCGCCGGTGGTTCGCCAAAAAGGCCGCCGCTTAGGTCTCAAATCGAAACCCGCTATTGACATTGCGGTAAGTAAAGGGTGCAATCCTGCTGACGCGACTCCCCGGCAAGGGGAGCGGAGCAGGAGAGCAAGCATGGCCACCATCGCCCCAGAAACCGGCGCCCCCGACAAGCCGCAATGGCGCACCGCGCCGTCAGCCCATCAGGCGCTGAAGGATTACCTGGCGAACAACCCGCAGGGCCTGCCGCCGCATACCCATCCCTATGACGTCAGCCGGAGTGACATCTATGTCGAGGACCGGTGGCAGCCGATCTTCGCCGAGATGCGCGCCAAGGGGCCGCTGCACTATGTGCCGGAAAGCCCGTTCGGCCCGTTCTGGAACGTCGTCACCCACAAGGCGATCCAGCACATCGAAGCCTTGCCGGAGCTCTATTCGTCGAGCTGGGAGCATGGCGGGATCACCATTCTCG